>JBKOWC010000085.1:0-14616 GCA_046724215.1 Pseudomonadota bacterium
TCGAGATCCGACTGTCCGGATCCGAGCAACGCGAGCCGCGCGCCGGACTGGACGAGGTCGTCGAGCGAGTCGACGACGAGATCCATCCCTTTCTGGCCCGTCAAACGGCTCACGATGCAATAGAGGAGATCCGTACCGTCCGCGAGGCCGAAGCGCTCCTCGATCGCGCGCTTGTTGACGACGCGACGCCCCAATCGTCTCGCGTCATAGGTCGCGGCGACGTGGCTGTCCGCGGCCGGATCCCATACCCCGATGTCGATGCCGTTGACGATTCCGTGCAGCACGCTGCGTCGCAGGCGCAGAAGTCCGTCGAGGCCCATGCCGCCTTCGGCGGTGCAAATTTCCCGGGCGTAGGTCGGGCTGACGGTCGTGATCGCGTCGGCGCACTGCAGCCCTCCCTTGAGATAGCCGACGCCACCGTAATATTCGACGCCCTCGATCGCGTAAGCCGCCGGAGGAAGACGCAGCTGCGCGAAGGTCGCCGCCGGAAACCAGCCCTGGAAGGCCAGGTTGTGAATCGTGACGACGGATTTCGTCGCAGATGCTTGGCCGAATCGAAGATAGGCGGGCGCGAGAGCGGCCTGCCAGTCGTGGGCGTGCAAAACTTCCGGCAGGAACTCCGGAACGAGTCCGCGACAGACCTCCGCGGCGACATAGCCCAGGGCAGCGAAGCGCTGCGCATTATCCGGCCAATCCTTTCCGTCGGGACCAAGGTAGGGATTGCCCGGCCGCCCGTAGAGATGCGGCGCGTCGAGGACGAAGAGATCCAGGCCCTTGGCCGAGCCGCTCAGCAGCGTGGCTTCGCCGCCGAAGAGATCGTCGAATCGATGCCGGATCGTGCCGCCGGCAAGCGCCGACAGGACCGCCGGGTAGCCCGGAACCATTGTCTTGACCACGATTCCGGAGGGACCGAGCGCGGCCGGCAGGGCGCCGGCCACGTCGGCGAGACCGCCGGTTTTGACAAGCGGGTAGATCTCCGACGCGACGGCAAGGACTCCGAGCGTGGTCATCCCTGCAGCTTATCGATCATCGACTGGGTAATGAGGCAGATGCCGCTGGCCGTCCGCCGGAACCGCTTCGCGTCCAGCTCGGGATCCTCGCCGACGACCAGACTTTCCGGAATCTGCACGCCGCGGTCGATGACGACCCGTTTCAGGACGGCATGCCGTCCGACGTTGACATAGGGCATGACGACCGCCTCCTCCATGCTGGTGTAGGAGTTGACGCGCACGCCGGTGAAGAGGAGCGTCCGCCGGAGCGTGGCGCCCGAGACGATGCAGCCCCCCGAGACCAGCGATGAGATCGCCTGACCCCTGCGGCCGTCCTCGTCGTGCACGAATTTTGCCGGCGCATTGACCTCGGCATAGGTCCAGATCGGCCAGTTGTGATCGTAGAGGTCGAGATCCGGCGTGACCTCCACCAGGTCCATGTTGGCTTCCCAATAGGCATCGACGGTGCCGACGTCGCGCCAATAGGCTTCGGCTTCCTGGTCCGAGCGGACGCAGGACGTCGAGAACCGGTGCGCCATCGCCTTCCCGTGCTTGACGATATAGGGAATCAAATCCTTGCCGAAGTCCCGGCTCGACCCCGGCGCCGCCGCGTCGCGCTTCAGCTGGTCGAACAGGAAGGCCGTCTCGAAGACGTAGATGCCCATGGAAGCGAGCGCGATGTCCGGCTTCCCCGGCATCGCCGGCGGATCCTTCGGCTTCTCCAGGAAGGAGTGAATGCGGCCATCCTCATGGACGTGCATGACTCCGAAGCCCGACGCCTCCTTGCGCGGCACCTCGAGACAGCCGACGGTCACATCGGCACCGCCGTCGACGTGGTGCTGAAGCATCAGTTCGTAGTCCATCTTGTAGACGTGATCGCCGGCCAGGATGATCATGTGCCGCGGGCCGTAACTCTCGATGATGTCGAGATTCTGGAACACGGCGTCGGCGGTTCCCGCGTACCACTGCGTCTCCGACACGCGCTGGCTCGCCGGGAGGATGTCGAAGCTCTCGTTGCGCTCGGTCCGCAGGAAGTTCCAGCCGCGCTGCAAATGGCGAATCAAACTGTGCGCCTTGTACTGCGTCGCCACCCCGATGCGGCGGATGCCGGAGTTGAGAGCGTTCGAGAGCGCGAAATCGATGATCCGCGACTTGCCGCCGAAATAGACGGCCGGCTTGGCGCGCCGGTCCGTCAGCTCCATGAGACGGCTGCCTCGCCCGCCGGCGAGTACGTAAGCCATCGCCTCGCGCGCCAGTGGCGCAGTCTTGTGAAGTTCTGCCACCGTAGTCTCCTCCCGCCTGGACTTCGTTTTTGACGTCTTCGTTCAGCCACCCGCGAATTCGAAAAACAGCGTCGCCATCGGCGGCAGCGACACGACAGCCGATGCGGGTTGGCCATGCGATGGTTGCGCGCTCGCCGCGATCGCGCCGAAGTTGCCGCGGCCGCTGCCGCCATAGACGGCCGCGTCGGTATTGAGCCGCTCGTTCCAGCTGCCGGCGCGCGGCAGCGGCAGCGCGTAGCGCTCCCGCGGCACCGGCGTAAGACTCGTCACGACGGCGACCGGAGGCTGTCCGTCCGCCTTGCGCAGCCACGCGAACACCGAGTTTTCGGCGTCGTCGACGATGAGCCATTCGAAGCCCTCGGCCTCGCAGTCGCGGGCGTGGAGCGCCGGCGTCGCGCGATACAGCCGGTTCAGGTCCGTCACCAGCGTCTTCACGCCGGCATGCGACGGCGCGTCGAGCAACTCCCAGTCGAGGCCGCGCGCCTCGCTCCACTCGCGGCGCTGGGCGAACTCCTGCCCCATGAAGAGCAGCTTCTTGCCGGGATATCCCCACATGAAGGCGTAGTAGGCGCGCAGCGCCGCGAACCGCTGCCAGTCGTCTCCGCCCATCTTCTCGAGCAGCGACCGCTTGCCGTGCACGACCTCGTCGTGCGACAGCGGCAGCACGAAATTCTCGGAGAAGGCGTAGAGGAGCCCGAAGGTGATCTCGTTGTGGTGAAAGCGGCGATGGACCGGGTCGTGGCCGAGATAGGCCAGCGTGTCGTGCATGAACCCCATGTTCCACTTGAAGCCGAAACCGAGGCCGCCCGCGAACACGGGCTGTGACACCGACGGCCAGGCCGTCGACTCCTCCGCAACGGTGATGATGCCCGGATGCTCGCCATAGCACACTTCGTTCATGCGCTTGAGGAACGCGACCGCCTCGATGTTCTCGTTGCCGCCTCGCTCGTTCGGCAGCCACTCGCCCGCCTTGCGCGAATAGTCGAGGTAGAGCATCGACGCGACGGCGTCGACGCGCAGTCCATCGACGTGGTAGCGCTCCAGCCAGAAGAGCGCATTGTTGATCAGATAGCTCGCGACCTCGCGGCGGCCGAAATTGTAGATCGCGGTGTTCCAGTCCGGATGAAAGCCCCGGCGCGGGTCTTCGTGCTCGTACAGCGCGGTGCCGTCGAAGCGCGCCAGGCCGTGCTCATCGGTCGGAAAGTGCGCGGGAACCCAATCGAGAATGATGCCGATTCCAGCGGCATGCGCCTTGTCGACTAAGCGGGCGAACGCGGTCGGCTCGCCGAAACGCGCCGTCGGCGCAAACAGCCCCGTCGGCTGGTATCCCCAGGACGGATCGTACGGGTGTTCGGTTACCGGCAGCAGCTCGATATGCGTGAATCCGAGGTCGCGGACATAGGGAATGAGATTGTCCGCCAGTTCGTCGTAGCTCAGAAACCCGTCGTCGGCGCGGCGGCGCCAGGAACCGAGGTGGACCTCATAGATGGCGATGGCCGACCGCCGATGATCCGCGCGGGAGCGCGCCGACATGTAGGCGCCGTCGCTCCAGCCAAACGCGTCGACGCGCGCGACGACCGACGCCGTCTTCGGCCTGAGTTCCGCTGCGAAGCCGTAGGGATCACTCTTGAGAGGGAGCAGGCGACCATCGCCGGCGACGAGCTCGAACTTGTAGATGGCGCTTTCCGCGAGTTCCGGAATGAAGATTTCCCACAAGCCGGAACCCATGCGCTTGCGCATGACGTGCCGGCGCCCGTCCCAGGCGTTGAAATCGCCGACGACGGAGACGCGGCGCGCGTTCGGCGCCCAAACGGCGAAGACGACGCCCTCGACCCCTTCGTGACGGATGAGGTGCGCCCCGAGCTTGTCGTAGAGGCGCAGGTGCGTGCCTTCGGCGCCGTAGTAGTCGTCGAGCGGACCGAGCACCGGACCAAATCCGTAGGGGTCGATGAGGCTCCAGCTGTCCCTTGCATTGGACGCGCCGTAGCGAACCGGTTGGCGACTCCCGAGGCTGATCTTGCCTTCGAAGAACCCCGCCGGATGGCGCCGCTCGAGTTCGCCGATCGCCGATCCATCGAGCAAGGCAGCGCTGACCCGATCGGCGCCGGGGATGAAGGTTCGGCCCACCCAGGTCTTTCCCTTCTGGTGCAGACCGAGAACGGCAAACGGATCGTCATGAGTACCCGCCACGACGGCCGCAATATCGGCCTCGCTTGCCTTCCAGCCGGTCGATCGCGTCGACCGCGGCCTCGCCTCAGCCAATCGGGACATTCCAGATGTCCTGCGCATATTCGCGGATGGTCCGGTCCGACGAGAACCAGCCCGTGTGAGCGGTGTTCCGTATCGTCTTGGCGAGCCACCCCGATCGGTCGCTCCACAGCGCGTCAACGCGACGCTGCGCCGCCGCGTAGGCGGCGAAATCCGCCGTGACCATGAACCAGTCGCCGGTATAGAGACCGTCGACGAGCGAGCGATAGCGGCCCGGGTCGTCCGGCGAGAAGGCGCCGCCGGCAACCGCGTCGAGCACGGCCTTCAGCTCCGGCGTCCGCTCGATTGTCGCGCGCGCATCGTTGCCGGAGCGGCGCCGCTCCTCCACTTCTGCCGCGGTCAAACCGAAGATGACGATATTGTCTTCGCCGACATGTTCCCGTATTTCGATGTTGGCGCCGTCGAGCGTGCCGATGGTGAGCGCGCCGTTGAGGGCGAACTTCATATTGCCCGTTCCCGAGGCTTCCATGCCCGCCGTCGAGATCTGCTCGGACAGATCGGCGGCCGGAACGATGACTTCCGCCAGGCTCACGTTGTAGTTCGGAATGAACACGACCTTCAGGGCGCCGCGCACCGCCGGGTCGTTGTTGATGACCGCCCCCACGTCGTTGATGAGCTTGATGATGAGCTTGGCCTGCACATAGCTGGCGGCGGCCTTGCCCGCGAAGATCTTGACCCGCGGCACCCATTGCCTGTCCGGGTGTGCGCGGATGCAGTCGTAGAGGGCGACGGTCTCGAGCAGGTTGAGCAGCTGGCGCTTGTACTCGTGGATCCGCTTGATCTGCACATCGAACATCGCGGCTGGGTCGACGACGGTACCCAGACGCCGCTCGATCAATCCGGCGAGCCGCTCCTTATTGGCCAGCTTGACCTGCGCAAACCGCGCCTGGAAGCCGCCGTCGTCGGCGACCCGCTCCAGATCGGCGAGCGCATCGACGTCGTCGAGCACGCGATCGCCGATCGTGTCGGACAACAGGGACACGAGACCGGGGTTGACCTGATGCAGCCAGCGGCGCGGCGTGATGCCGTTCGTCTTGTTGGTGATCCGGTCCGGATAGAGCGCATGGAGATCCTTGAAGACGGTGGCCTTCATGAGCTCGGTGTGCAGGGCCGACACGCCGTTCACGCGATGCGAGCCGGCAAAGGCCAGCTGCCCCATGCGGACGCGCCCCTCGTGGTCGGCAATCAACGAGATCGCGCCGAGCGCCCCGTCATCGCCGGGCAGGCGGGCACGCGCCTCTTCGATGAGCTTGCTGTTGATGGCGTAGATGATCTGCATGTGGCGCGGGAGCAACCGCTCGAGCAGCTGGATCGGCCAGCTCTCGAGCGCTTCGGGCAGCAGCGTGTGATTGGTATAGGACGTCGTCGCGCGCACCGTGTCCCATGCCTCGTCCCAGGCGATGCCGTGCACGTCGACGAGCAGCCGCATCAGTTCGGCGACGGCGATGGCCGGGTGCGTATCGTTGAGCTGGATCGCGACCTGATCGCCGAGGTTGCGCACATCGGCGAACTGCTGCAGATGCCGGCGCAGCAGATCCTGCAGCGACGCCGACGTGAAGAAGTACTCCTGGCGCAGCCGCAGTTCCTGTCCGGCCGGCGTCGCATCGGAAGGATACAGCACGCGCGTGATGCTCTCGGCGCGCGTGCGTTCGTTGAGGGCGCCGACATGGTCGCCCCTGTTGAAGGCATCGAGTCTGATCGGATCGAGAGAGCGGGCGCTCCACAGCCGGAGCGTATTCACGCGCTTGGCGCGCCAGCCGACGATCGGCGTGTCGTAGGCGACGGCGAGGACGACTTCGCCGGGCTTCCACACATGCCGCGCCGTGCCGTTCTCCGGCGTCATCGTCTCGACGCCGCCGCCGAAGCCGATCTCGTAGGCCGATTCCTGGCGTTCGAATTCCCAGGGATTGCGGTGCAGCAGCCAGTCTTCCGGCAACTCGACCTGCCACCCCTCCATGATCTTCTGGCGGAAGAGGCCGTGATCGTAGCGGATGCCGTAGCCGTATGCCGGGATGTCCAGCGTGGCCATGCTTTCCATGAAGCAGGCCGCCAGCCGCCCCAGGCCGCCGTTGCCGAGCGCCGCGTCGGGTTCGAGCTCGGCAACGACGTCGAAGTCGACATCGAGGTGCGCCAACGCCTCGCGCACGACCTGGGTCAAACCGAGGTTGCTGACGGCGTCACGGAGAAGACGACCGATCAGGAACTCGAGCGACATATAGCAGACGCGTTTGCGTCCGGTGTGGTAGGTGTCGCGGGTCGACGCCATCCACCGATCGATGATGCGATCGCGCACGGCCAGCACCGTCGCGAACCACCAGTCATGGTTGCGGGCAACGGTGGGGTCCTTGCCCACCGAGTAGGTAAGCTTGGCCAGGATCGCCGCGCTCAGGCTGTCCTGGTCATCGCTAACGCGGTCTTGCGGAACCTGCGTCGGCGTCCGCTCGTCCGCGCCAGGCCGGATCCGGTTCATGTGACTGCTCATTTGCCCACCGTGCGCTGCAGGCTGCGGAGATGAGCGACGAGGCCGGCTGTCGACCCGTCCTGCCCCGCCGTTTCGGCACGCCCCTCGACGACCGGCAGCAATCCCGTCGCCAGCTCCTTGCCGAGTTCGACGCCCCATTGATCGAACGGGTTGATGTCCCAGATCGCCGCCTCGACGAAGACGCGGTGTTCATAGAGAGCGATGATCTTTCCCAGCGTATGCGGATCGAGCGTTCGATAGAGAAGCGTGACCGACGGTCGGTTTCCGGTGAACACGCGGTGCGGTGCCACCCGCGCGACGTCGGCGGGATTCTTGCCAAGGGCAACAAGCTGGGCGGTTGCTTCCGCCAGCGTCCGCCCGCGCATGAGGGCCGCCGACTGCGCCAGGCAGTTGGCCATCAGCACGGCCTGGTGGTTCGCCAGCCGCGGCTCATGCGACTGCGCGGCAAGCAGGAACTCGATCGGAATGACATCGGTTCCCTGATGCAGCAGCTGAAAGAAAGCGTGCTGTCCGTTGGTTCCCGGCTCGCCCCAGACGATCGGACCGGTGGCCTGGTGCACGACCTCGCCGGCACGGGTTACGTGCTTGCCGTTCGACTCCATGTCGAGCTGTTGCAGATAGGCCGGCAGGCGCGCCAAGTGCTGATCGTAGGGGATCACCGCCCGCGTCGAATGGCCGCAGACGTTGCGATGCCAGATCCCGATAAGGCCGAGCACGACCGGCAGGTTGCGGGCGAACGGCTCGGTGCGAAAATGCTCGTCGATGGCGTGGCCGCCAGCCAGGAATTCGTCGAAGCGCTCGGCGCCGATCGCAATCATCAGCGGCAGGCCGATCGCCGACCAGATCGAATAGCGGCCGCCGACCCAGTCCCAGAAGCCGAACGTACGATCCGCCTTGATGCCGAACCGATCGACCAAATCCAGGGCGGTCGAGATCGCCGCAAAATGGTCCCCGACCACCGCCTCGCCGAGCCGGTCGACGATCCAGCGCCGGGCCGTCTGGGCATTGGTCATGGTTTCGACGGTCGTGAAAGTCTTGGAGGCCACGATGACCAGGGTCGTCGCGGGATCGAGGGTCTTGATGGTGTCGGCGATATGGGCGCCATCGACATTCGACACGAAATGCAACCGCGGTCCGTCGTGATAGGGCGACAGCGCGAGCGTCGCCATCGCCGGCCCGAGATCGGACCCGCCGATCCCGATATTGATGACGTCGGTGAAGCGGCGCCCGTTCGCGGCGCCGATATCGCCGCATCGGACGCCCTCGGCGAAGGCTCGCATGCGCGCGAGGACTTGATTGACGTCCGCCATGACGTCGCGGCCGGCGACGAGGATCGGGCGGTTCGAGCGGTTGCGCAGCGCCACGTGGAGGGCCGGCCGATTCTCGGTCGAATTGATCGGGGTACCCGCGAACATGGCATCGCGCTTGCGGTCGAGCCCGGCCGCGGCGGCCAGGTCCAGCAGCAGCTGCATGGTCTGCGCATTGACGCCGCACTTCGACCAGTCGAGCAGGAACCCGCCGAGATCGATCGAGAACCGCTTGAACCGCCCGGGATCATCGGCAAATGCCTTGCGCATATCGAGCGGCGCGCCGTCGGCACGGTGTGCCCGCAGTGCCGCCAAGGCGGCATCGAGGTCGAAACCGGGTTCTTGCCTGTCCATGGTCAGTCACCCTTCACTGGCATGCACGAAATCCCTCGGCCCGAACAGCCTCCACGTCGGCGGCCGTCGGCAGATCAGCGCCGCGCCGGCTGCAGGTTATCGACGCGGCGACGACGGCGTAGCTCAGCACCGACCCGAGCGTCTCCGCGTCGCAGTCGGCGAGCCGCTCCGGCGTAAGGCGCCCCGCCTTGCGCAGGCCGACGAGCAGCGCCGCGCTGAAGGTGTCGCCGGCCCCGACGGTGTCGACGACCTTGACCTTGCGGCCGGGCACCTCGACGGTCCTGGTTCCGAGAAACGCCACCGCGCCGCGGGCGCCGAGCGTGACCACGACGAATGAGGGGCCCTGCGTCATCCAATCGCGCGCCACTTCGGCGATCGACGCATCCGGTCCGTAGGCGGTCGCGATGTCCTCCTCGCTGGCCTTGACCAATGTCGCCGTGCGCAGAAAGCGCCGGAACTGGCTGGGCCAGTTCCGGAGGTCGCCGATCACCGTCGGCCGGATGTTGGGATCGAGGTAGATGACGCGGCGGCCGGCTTCGCGCTCCGCCAGGGTCAGATAGGCCTCGGCCACCGGCTCGACGACCAATGTGTAGGATCCGAAGGTCAATGCCTCGATCTCCGGCGCCAGTGTCGGCTTCAGGTCGGCGACGGTCATGCTGCGGTCGGCGGCACCTTCGCCGTGGAACGAATATTGGGGCTGTCCGTCGCGGTCCGTCGCGACGACGCTTATCGTCGTCAGCCGCGGCGTTCGCATCGCATAGTCGAGATTGACGGTCTCCCTCGCGAGCACGTCGGTCAAGAGTCTCCCGAACCTGTCGGTCGACAGGCCGGTGCACAGCGCCGAGGGGCAACCCAGGCGGGCAAGGCCGATCGCGACGTTGAACGGAGAGCCGCCGGCGACCGCTTCGGCCGGAAGCCGCACGCCGTCCTCGCCGAGGATGAACAGATCGACGAGCGCTTCGCCGCAGACGAGGATCATCGCGCTGACCCACCCTGATGATGGTCGACCCGCATCAGCGATACTCCTTGAACAAGACGTCGCGATCGATGGCAAAGTTGGCGATGAGCGGCACGCTTGCCCCTCCCATCACGCGAGCATCGCCGCCGATGGTTCCCTCGACAACCGCAAAGGGCGAGAGGCCCTGTCGATCCAGCCCAGCGAGGCTATCACGCATCGCATCGGCAAGCCGACCCCTGACGGCGGCGGGAAAGGCGCCGTCGATGATCACCGCCTCGCAATCGACGACCGCGGCGGCCGACAGCGCGGCGATGGCAAGGCTCGTCGCCGCTTCCTCGATCCATTCGTCGAGCGGCGGGCCTAGTTCGACCCAATCGTTCGGGTTCTGCCACAGAACCATCGGGTCCAGGCCGAACTCCGCGAGCTTCTTTTCGAGGACGTAGATCGATGCGCTGCGAATGAGCTGCTGGGCGCCGCCCGGCGCTCCCATCGCCGGGACGGCCATCGAGCCGAGCGCACCGGCATTGCCGTTGCGTCCTTGGAACAGGCTGCCGTTCAACACGATGCCGCCGCCGACGAACGAACCCACGAAGAAATAGACATAGTCCCGGAACCGACTGCCGCTGCCGAAGGTCAACTCCGCGGCGCAGGCGGCGGTTGCATCGTTGCAGAGGTGGACGGGACCGCGAAACGTCCGGGCGATCTCTTCCTCGATGTCGAAACCTCGCCACTCCTGGAGGACCTCATGGGGCGCGCCGATCTCGCTCTCCCAATTCCAGATCTCGAAGGGTGCGGCAATGCCGACGCCGCAGATGCGCGCCCGCTGCTCCGGCGTCAGGCCGCGCGTGACGGCTTCATAGCCTTCCGTGAAGAGGCGGATCGTATGCGCCGGACTCGGATATCGGTAGGTGCTGCGCACGGTGCCGCGAATCCCGCCGGTCAGGTCGAGCAGCATGAGGTCGGCGCTGCGGCGCCCGATCTTGAGGCCGAGGGCGAAGGCGCCGTCGGGATTGAGCGATATCGGAACCGGCGGTTGGCCGATGCCACCGCGTTTGGGTCTCTCCTTCAGCACTAGGCCGTCGGCCTCCAACTGCTTGATGATCATCGAGACGGTTTGCGCCGAGAGCCCCGTCAGCCGTGCGATTTCCGCCTTGGGTAGGCTGCCGCGATGTCGGATCAGCGACAGTGCCAGCCGCTCGTTATAGAGGCGGACGCCGGTCTGATTGGTGCCGCGCGCCGGATCGGCCGATCGGAACGCCCTCACCGCTGATCCGTTCCAGCCGCTGACCTGCGTCGTTATTGCAGGTGTAACCATTTGAAATGCTTGTGATTCACTGACCTTGGTGCCGATTGCAGCGAAGGAGACCGTATCGATGGCAGTGATCGGTGTCAATAATTAAATCCGACTGATTTATTTAATCCGGATGACCGAAGTAAGTTCGGGCAATCGATCCATTCCCCGGTGGAGGGAACGCGCGTGAGCCTCGCCGGCAGCCCTCGCGAGCCAGAGGTATCTGGCGCTACCGTGGCCGACCGGAAGCCGCGCCCCTCGATTGCTTACGCAAACAATTACGTAATCGGCCGCAGATTGCCATTGACAAAGATAGGATCGGCATCCTAGGATAGGATAATGGTTGGATGGAGTCGCGCGTCCGGAAACGGTCGGCGGCTCCATCGGCGTTTTGGGCCGCTGTGCACGGCGGCCTGGGCCGAGCGGGACGGCCCCGCGGCGTCGCATCCTTCGGTGTGCCGCCGTCGACTTCTTGTTCCGGCGTCGACTGCCAGCGGCCCCGCCCGACAAAAGGCCGCCAAGAGCCAGCGGGGTCGTGTTCATGGACTGCGGGATCCAACCCGCACAGCCGTCGCGCGCGTCCGCTTCGTTGCTGCCCTCGCCCGGACGGCGCGGCTTACAAATCAAGGGACCGGGCTTGCGCCGGTCGTCCTGCGGGCAGCCATGGCCGGTAGATCCCGGTCCTCATGCACGTGCGAAATGACGCATCCCGGCAAACCGGGCACCGGCGGCCGTCCTCGTCAGCGGCCGGGAGCTCCCCCGGTTTGTCACCCTTCCCGCCGCAAGGCGAGACCAGAGAAAGGAAGAACCCAATGCCCCTCGCGCCGTAACGAGAATCGCCGGCGATCGCGAGCGAGTTGTCCGCAGTCCTCCGGTTCGGCATCGCAAGTGGCCGAGGATGCGGTCCATCGGGCAAGGGCAAGATTGGTGCGCTTCAACTCGCATGGACTTCCTGTTTGTTGCGCACGCGCGTTTCGTCCTACAGCGGCAACAGAATGCTGCTTGACTTCACCGGCGCGAGTCGCGACTCTTCGCGCGTGGTCATTTGAGCCGACCGGCTTGCAGCCACGTTAAATAAGTCGCTAAAAGGTCGGGAGCAGGACGCCCCGGTCTTTGGCATCTGACGGATGCACCGGGGCTTTTTTGTTGCCCCGGCTGCCAGAGAATGAGGGCCGGAGTGCAAGCGTATCCTGCCGCGCCAGTGAATCTGCGATGGCGATTGCGATCGAGTTCCGTCCGCGCTGGCGTGCGTAATGGCTTCGGTGTGACCTCCGAAGCCATCTTCGTATCGGCCCTCATTCATCCGGGCAGCCGCTCGGACCGCATCCAGCCCGACCCCCGACGTTGTCCGTGTTGCATGGAGGAAGTCACATGAAACCCTTGCGCCGCCTTCCGCCTTTGAACGCGCTGCGGAGCTACGAGGCTGCCGCGCGCCACCGGAGCTTCACCAGGGCCGCCGGCGAGCTCGGCGTCACGCCCGCCGCCGTCAGCCACCAGGTGAAGATGCTCGAGGACCATATCGGTGTCGCACTGTTCCAGCGAGTCAACCGCCAGCTCATCCTGACGGAGGCCGGCGAGGCGTGCCTGCCGGGGATCCGCCAGGCGTTCGACGGGCTCACGAATGCCATCGATGCGATCAGCACGGCCGGACGCCAAGGGGTCCTGACGGTCAGCGTGGCGCCCTCGTTCGCCAGCAAATGGCTGCTGCCGCGGCTCGAACGCTTCAAGGCCCTGCACCCCGACATCGACGTGCGCGTGTCGGCATCGATGCAGCTCGTCGACTTCGCCAGCGGTGAAGTCGATGTCGCCATCCGCTACGGCACGGGCCGATACCCCGGCCTCGCATCGCAACGGCTCATCAGTGAAGCCGTGGTTCCCGTGTGCAGCCCCAGGCTTCTGGAGGGCCCGCATCCGTTGCGCTCGCCGGCCGATGTCGCCCGGCACACGCTGCTGCACGACGACAGCCCGGACGACGATCAGTCCTGCCCGACCTGGGAAATGTGGCTGAAGGCGGCCGGCGTGGACGCCGTCGACGCCACGCGCGGGCCGCGCTTCAACCAATCGAGCCTCGTCCTCGAGGCGGCGATTCTGGGCCAGGGAATCGCGCTGGCCAAATCGACCATCGCTGCGGCGGATCTGGCCGAGGGCCGCGTCGTCAAGCCGTTCGAACTGATGCTGCCGCTCGACCTCGCCTATTACATCGTCTATCCGGAATCCAAGACGCTGATGCCGAAGGTCGACGTCTTCGTCCGGTGGCTGCACGAGGAGGCCAGTCCGACAATCGTTGCAGCCGCGCCGCGGCGCACGCCTGCTCGGCGCGAGCCTGGTCGCGTCGTCCCGAACAAGGCCGCACCTGGGCCGGTCATGCCGAAAGAACCTGGCCGCGTGGAAACAGCGCGGCGGGCGGTCGGATAGCTCGGAGCCGGACGCCTCCCCGAGCCCCTCCGCTTCACCACGTTCTGGAATCCTCATACGAAACGAGCGCCGATCCCGAACCGGGATCGGCGCTCGCGCATCAGTGGAACGAACCGCGCGGCCGCGGCGAGCTCAGCCGAGATCGCGTATCACTGCCCGGGCTTGTAGATCTGGTCGAACACGCCGCCGTCGGCAAAGTGCGTGCTCTGCGCCTTCTGCCAATCGCCGAACACTTCGGCCAGTGTGAACAGCGGCAGCTGCGGAAAGTCCTTGGCATGCCGGGCCGCGACCTCAGCCAGTTGCGGTCGATAGAAATGCCTGGCCACCAGTTCCTGGCCGTCGGGCGTGTAGAGATACTCGAGATACGCTTGCGCCACGGCACGCGTGCCGTGCTTGTCGACGACCGCGTCGACGACGGCAACGGGCGGCTCGGCCAGAATGCTCACGGACGGCACGACGATTTCGACCTTGTCCGGACCGAGTTCCTTGATGGCGAGGAAGGCTTCGTTCTCCCACGCCAGCAGGACATCGCCGATGCCCCGTTCGACGAACGTCGTCGTCGATCCGCGCGCTCCCGTGTCGAGCACCGGCACGTTGCGATAGAGATTGCCGACGAACTGCTTTGCCGTTTCCTCCGTGCCGCCGTTCTGGCGCAGAGCGAATCCCCAGGCCGCGAGATAGTTCCAGCGCGCGCCGCCCGACGTCTTCGGATTCGGGGTGATGACCTGGACATCCGATTTCGCCAGGTCGGCCCAATCCTTGATGCCCTTCGGATTGCCCTTGCGGACCAGGAAGACGATGGTCGAGGTGTAAGGCGAACTGTTGTTGGGCAGCCGCTTCTGCCAATCGGCGGCGATCAATCCCGATTTCGCGATGGCGTCGATATCGTAGGCGAGCGCAAGGGTGACGACATCCGCCTCCAGTCCGTCGATCACCGCGCGGGCCTGCTTGCCGGAGCCGCCGTTCGAGGTGTTGACGGTCAGATCGTCACCGGTCTTCGCCTTCCATACCTTGGCGAAGACATTGTTGTAGTCCTTGTACAGCTCGCGGGTCGGATCGTAGGAAACATTGAGCAGCGTGACCGCGGCCGCTGCGGCATGCCGCAGCGGCAGAAGACCGGCGAGCAATGCCCCGCCGGCGATGGCAGCCCCCTGCCGCAAAGCCGATCGACGGCCGATGAGCGCGGGGACCTGCCCCGTCGATCGTCCGCGTCCTCGAATCTCGCTCATGTCAGTTGCTCCTCGGTGTGTAGGTTGCCTTGGGCTGTGT
>JBKOWC010000004.1:0-5293 GCA_046724215.1 Pseudomonadota bacterium
AATCCGGCCTGCGCGACCGCATCGACGCGATGTTCCGCGGCAAGCGGATCAACGTGACGGAAAATCGTGCGGTGCTTCACGTCGCGCTGCGGGCGCCGCGCGACACCACCATCATGCTCGAGGGCGAGAACGTCGTGCCCCAGGTCCACGCCGTTCTGGACAAGATGGCTGATTTCAGCACCCGACTGCGGAGCGGCGCCTGGCAGGGCCACACGGGCAAGCGCATCCGCAATATCGTCAACATCGGCATCGGCGGCTCCGACCTCGGGCCGGTCATGGCTTACGAGGCGCTGCGGCACTATAGCGATCGCGCCATGACCTTCCGCTTCGTTTCCAATGTCGACGGCACGGATTTCGCCGAGGCGGTGCACGACCTCGACCCGGCCGAGACGTTGTTCGTCGTCTCGTCGAAGACATTCACCACACTGGAGACGATGACGAACGCGCACACCGCGCGTGCCTGGCTACTGGCAGGACTGGGTGGCGACGAGTCCGCCATTGCCAAGCATTTCGTCGCGGTCTCGACCAATGCGCAGGAGGTTGCAAAGTTCGGCATCGATACCGCCAACATGTTCGGCTTCTGGGATTGGGTCGGCGGGCGCTATTCCATGGATTCCGCGATCGGCCTCTCGACCATGCTCGCCATCGGGCCTGACAATTTCCGCGCCATGCTGGGCGGCTTCCATGAGATGGATGAGCATTTCCGCACCGCGCCCTTCGAGCGCAACCTGCCGGTGCTGCTCGGCTTGCTCGGCGTCTGGTACGCCGATTTCTTCAGGGCCCAGACCGTCGCGGTGCTGCCGTACGAGCAGTATCTGAAGCGCTTTCCCGCCTACCTCCAGCAGCTGACCATGGAGAGCAACGGCAAGCATGTGATGCTCGAAGGCGGCCGCGTCGACTACGACACCGGACCGATCTATTGGGGCGAGCCGGGCACCAACGGGCAACACTCCTTCTATCAGCTCATCCATCAGGGCACGCGGCTCATCCCCTGCGACTTCATCGCTTTTGCGAAAAGCCTGAATCCGCTGGGCAGGCATCACGACATGCTGCTGGCCAACGTCTTCGCCCAAACGGAAGCGCTCGCCTTCGGCAAGACGGTCGAGGAGGTCAAGGCGGAGGGTACCCCGGACTGGCTCGTGCCGCATCGGCTCTTCGAGGGCAACCGCCCGTCCAACACGATTCTGCTCGACCGGCTGACGCCGGCAGCGCTGGGCAAGCTGGTCGCGCTCTACGAGCACAGCGTCTTCACCCAGGGTACGATCTGGCAGGTCGACTCCTTCGACCAGTGGGGCGTGGAGCTGGGGAAGGTCCTGGCACAACGGATCATCCCTCAAGTCGAGAGTGCAGCGGAGCCCAAGCTCGAGCATGACAGCTCGACCAACGCGCTGATCCGGCGCTACCGCAGGTCCGGGGGGACCGCCTGATGCCGCGTGGATATGACCGCCCGCTCTACATCCTGCCCTTCGACCACCGGGGCTCGTTCCAGACCAAACTGTTCGGCTGGAAACCGCCGCTGAGCGAAACACAGACGGCCGAGGTCGCCGGCACCAAACGGGTCATCTATGACGGATTCAAATCGGCTCTCGGCGGCGGCGTGCCAAAGGACAAGGCCGGCATCCTGGTCGATGAGCAATTCGGCGCCGCCATCCTTCGCGATGCCAAGACCGAACGCGTCGTTACCGCGTGCCCGGCCGAGAAGAGCGGCCAGGACGAGTTCGATTTCGAGTACGGGGAGGGATTCGCGCGCCATATCGAGGCCTTCGATCCGACCTTCTGCAAGGTGCTGGTCCGCTATAACCCGGAGGGCGACCGCGCCTTGAACCGGAGGCAGGCCGAGCGACTGAAACGCTTGTCCGATTTCCTTGCGGGCGCAGGTCGCAGCCGCTTCATGTTCGAGCTCCTGGTACCGGCGGAGCCGGCGCAGCTCGACAGGTTGAGGGGCGACAAGAGACGCTACGATCTCGAACTCCGGCCCCGCCTGATGATCCAGGCCATCGGCGAGCTCCAGGCCGCCGGCGTCGATCCGGACCTGTGGAAGGTCGAAGGTCTCGATCGTCGCCAGGATTGCCAGGCGATCGTGGCGTTGGCCCGGGCCGGCGGCCGCGACCGCGTCGGCTGCATCATTCTTGGACGCGGCGAGGACGACGAGAAGGTGCGGGAGTGGCTGGGAATCGCGGCGCAAGTGCCGGGCTTCATCGGCTTCGCCGTCGGCCGCACGGCCTTCTGGGATCCGCTGGTCGCTTGGCGGAGCAACAAGATGACACGCGGCCAGGCTGTCGCCGAGATTGCGCGCCGCTATGGCGAATTCACCGATGTCTTTGAAACGGCGCGTTCGAAGGCCGCCCTGCCGGCCTGACTCGTTCGAAACAAGAGGGAGGACTGCCTCGTGCAACTCGGAATGATCGGCCTCGGCCGGATGGGCGCGAACATGGTGCGCCGGCTCTTGAAGGGCGGCCATGAATGCATTGTGTTCAACAGGTCGCCGAAGCCGGTGGAGGAGTTGGCGAAGGTGGGGGCCATCGGCACGGCTTCGCTGGCGGAGTTCGCCAAGAGGCTGACGAAGCCCCGCGCCGTCTGGCTCATGGTGCCGGTCGGCGCGGTGGACGGAACCATTGCCGATCTGCTGCCCCATCTCGAGCGCGGCGATATCCTGATCGACGGCGGCAACACCTACTACATCGATGACATCCGCCGAGCCAAGGAGCTTACGGCCAAGGGCTTCCACTATGTCGACGTCGGTACCAGCGGCGGCGTCTGGGGCCTCGAGCGTGGCTATTGCATGATGATCGGCGGCGAGGCCGAGGTAGTGAAGCGCCTCGACCCGGTCTTCGCCACCCTAGCACCGGGCCGCGGGGACATCCCACGCACACCGGGACGGGAACGGGCGGGTGGGACATCCGAGCAGGGCTATCTGCATTGCGGACCCAGCGGTGGTGGCCATTTCGTCAAGATGGTGCACAACGGCATCGAGTACGGCGTGATGGCGGCCTATGCCGAGGGCATGGCGGTCCTCCAGGCGGCCAATGTCGGCAAGACGGCCGGCGTGATCGATGCGGAAACAACGCCGCTGCGCGACCCTGAGCACTATCAGTATGATTTCAACCTGCCGGACATCGCGGAGCTCTGGCGCCGCGGCTCCGTCATCGCCTCGTGGTTGCTCGACCTCTCCGCCTCAGCCCTGATCCAGGATCCCGCTTTGTCGGGATTCGCGGGGCGCGTATCCGACTCAGGCGAAGGCCGCTGGACCATCAAGGCCGCGATCGACGAGGGCGTGCCTGCCCATGTCCTGTCATCTGCTCTTTACGAGCGGTTCAGTTCCCGCGGCGAAGCGGATTTCGCCAACAAGCTGCTTTCAGCCATGCGCTACCAGTTCGGTGGGCATGTGGAGAAGCCGTCGAAATCCTAGCGGGTGTGGAGCATGGAGGCTGCAATCGGGAGTTTTACGACATGACGGAGGGCGATCTCGACCAGTTGGCGATCAACACGATCCGCACTCTTTCCATCGATGCCGTCCAGCAGGCGAAGTCGGGGCATCCAGGCACGCCCATGGCGCTGGCGCCGCTGGTCTACACCCTTTGGAACCGGGTCATGCGTTTCGATCCGAAGGATCCGATTTGGCCCAATCGCGACCGCTTCGTTCTGTCCAACGGTCACGCCTCGATGTTGCTGTGGTCCATCCTCTATCTGACCGGGACGCAGGCGGTGAACGCGGACTATGAGATCTTGGGGAAGCCCTCGGTTACGCTCGACGACATCCGCCACTTTCGCCAGCTTGACAGCAAGGCGCCAGGGCACCCCGAGTATCATTGGGTCTCAGGCGTCGAGACCACCACGGGCCCGTTGGGCCAAGGGATCGCCACCAGCGTCGGCATGGCGATCGCCCGGAAGTGGCTTGCCAGCCGCTACAACAAACCCGAGTTCGAGATCTTCGACTACAACATCTATGCGGTTTGCGGCGACGGCTGTCTGATGGAAGGCATCGGATCGGAGGCGGCCTCGCTGGCCGGGCATCTCGGTCTCGATGATCTCTGTTGGATCTACGACAACAACCATATCAGCATCGAGGGCAACACGCGCATCACCTTCACCGAGGACGTCGCCGCACGCTTCCTCGGCTACCACTGGAGCGTGCTCAGGGTCGGCGATGCCAACGACCTCGAGCGGATCGAGGATGCGCTGGCGGTATTCCGCAAGACCAAAGATCGACCCACGCTGATCATCCTCGACAGCCACATCGGCTATGGCTCGCCCAACAAGATCGACACGGCCGCGGCCCATGGCGAGCCCTTGGGCGAGGAGGAGGTCCGGCTCGCGAAGCACGCCTACGGGTGGCCGGAAGATGCCCAGTTCCTCATCCCGGAGGGCGTGCGCGAGCATTTCGAGGCCGGCATCGGCCGACGCGGTGCCGAGGCGCGCGGCCGTTGGGACAACGTCTTCGCCACCTATCGGGCGCGGTTTTCCGATCTCGCGACGGAGATCGATCGGATGCAGCGGCGCGAACTGCCACCCGGATGGGATCGCAACCTGCCGACCTTCTCGCCCGACCCCAAAGGCGTCGCCGGCCGCGATGCCTCTGGTCAAGTGCTGAATGTGCTTGCCCAGAACATCCCCTGGTTCCTGGGCGGATCGGCAGATCTCGGCCCCTCGAACAAGACGACCCTCAAATTCGCCGGCGCCGGCGACTTCGAAGCGGCGACACCCGAGGGCCGCAATCTGCATTTCGGAGTCCGCGAGCACGCCATGGCGGCGATCGTCAACGGGCTGTCGCTTTCGAAAATCAGGGCCTTCGGTGCGACCTTCTTCATCTTCAGCGACTATGCGCGGCCCGCGATCCGGCTTTCTGCTCTGATGGAGCTTCCGACGATCTGGGTGTTCACCCACGACGCCATGGGCGATGGCGAAGATGGGCCGACCCATCAGCCGGTGGAGCAGCTGATATCGATGCGCGCCATTCCCGGCCTGGTCGTGCTGCGACCCGCCGATGCCAATGAGGTCGTCGAGGCCTATCGCTACATCCTGCAGCTGCGCCATCAGCCGGCCGTACTCGCGCTTTCGCGCCAGCCCCTGCCGACCTTCGACCGCACGAAATATGCCTCAGCAGCTGGGTTGGCGCGCGGCGCTTATGTGATGGCGGATTCGCCCGGTGGCCCGCCCGAGGTCATCCTCATCGGCTCGGGCAGCGAAGTAGCCCTAGTCGTCCAGGCCCACGAGGCGTTGGCTGCCGAGCGAATCCGCTCGCGCATTGTTTCGATGCCTTCCTGGGACATCTTCGAGCATCAGCCACGGGAGT
>JBKOWC010000163.1:0-7764 GCA_046724215.1 Pseudomonadota bacterium
CATGTACCGACCGCCGATCGTCAGCTGGACGCCGGTGTCGGCCGCGTACGCATCGCCGACCGCCAAGCCTGCTGCCACCAGCGCGGTGGTTCCTAGAAGAGCCTTCTTCATATGTCTGTCCCTCGTTCTAGAACAGGCCGATGCGTCCACCGGCCCCCCTTTGCAAAACGTCCTGTGGAGCGCCCCAGTATCCGGAATCCCCCAAGTCGGACGTGCCGCCGGCCGTGGGCCGATGGCGGAGCAAATCCTACGGTTATCGGTTAGAGGGTCAAGGCAAAGCGGCGGGCCTGCAGTCTTTTTCCGCAATCTGTGGCAATTCTGCCACACGGAATGCGGTCGCCGATTTCCCCGTAGACGATTGATAATCAAGCAGTTTCTTTTTGGGGAATTCAGCCGGGCAGGATCTTGTGACCGAGGGCGTTGACGAAGAGAACCGGCATGTAGCCGGTGGCGATGAGCAGTTTTTTGCCGCCGCGGAAGTCGGCCAGAGTCAAATTTCGGCGCTCGTCGAACTCGAGCTGAAAGAAATGGGCTTCGATCTCGAAGGGCGTCCGCGCCAGGTCGACCCGGTTGTCGATCAGGATCTTATAGGCGGCATCGAATCCGGTCCCGCTGGCGCTGTAGTACATGTCGACGAACTGCAGTTCTTCGAACAGTTCCAAGAGCGCCGGAAAGGAGAAGCGCCAGTAGTCCGACGGGAACCCGTGGAAGGCCTGCACCCACGGCACGCCGACATAACAGTGGCCGCCGGGCCGGAGCAGGCGCTGGATGTTGCGGGCGGCGAGCCAGGGCTTGCGCACATGCTCGAGCACGTGCTGGCAGATGATGAAGCCGAAACGCTGGCCAGCGAGCGCCGCGTCGACCGCCTCGAAGTCGGCGCAGATGTCGGCCACCCGATCGACATTGGGCCCGGCCTCGATGTCGAGACCGACGAAATCGGCGCCGGCGAACAGATTCCGCCAGCGGCGCGGCGAGCGGTCGACGATCGTCTCCTTGCTGCCGATCTGCAGCACCGGCGGCTTGGCCAGGGCGCGCATGCGCTCCACTTCCTTGAAGGTGGTCGTGCTGACGATGTCGACCTTGGGTTGGGGCATCCAGTCACGCCCCCAGCGGCCAGTAGCCGAAGCGCGTCATCTGCTCCTGGTGCAGCGCGACGAGCGATTCGATGAGGTCCGCGGGCAGGAGGCGCCGGCCCTGTCCCGCCTCGCCGGCGCGGAAGAACTGCGCCGACTTCAGGCTGCGTTCGCGAAAGCCGTGACTCGCCTCCTGCTGCTTGAGGACGGCGAAGGAACTGAACTCGATCGCGCGCCGGATCTGGTCGGGCGCGGCCGGCAGGCCGAGGAACGCCACGATGCCGGCGAGCGCGCGCTCCGGCTCGCGCAGCAGGTCTTCGTAGCGGACGACGTGCAGCCCAGGGCTCGGCGTTGCCGTCCAGCTCCGGACGTTCTCCGACCACGAGCCGTGCAGCTCATAGACGAACTGCGGCTGGTTGGCGATGCTCTGGTTGCCCGGCCGGTTCATCGCCGCGACCGCGTCGGCGAGCGGGACGCCGAAGTGATGGCTGTAGGAAACGGCGACATCGAGCGGGTTGCGCACGATGTAGACCGCGCCGGCCGTGTGTTCGAGGCTGATCATCGGCGTGCCGCGGTCCTCGACCAGCGCATTGTGGGTCTTGACGAGCACCGTATCGGGAAAGGCGTGCGTCATGGCCTCGTGGACGCGCGGCCGCAGCGCCGCCACTTCTTCCTTCGTGAGTTCCTCGCACGGTCGCGGATCGAACACCCGGTACCAGCGCGCCTGGGAATCGATCAGCGTGAAATCCTGCAGCCGGTTGATGTCATAGGCCGTCGCCGGCCGGCGCAGGAGATTGTGCAGGAGCGCGCGCACCCAGGTATTGCCGGAGCGCGGGTAGGAAGCCAGCCAGAGGATCTTGCCCATCGATCAGGCCGCGTGTCGCCGATGCAGGCTCAGGCGTCCGCCAGCGGCCAATAGCCGAAGCGGGCCATCTGCTCGTGGTGGACCGCGGTGAGCGCCTCGATCTGCTGCGGGCTCAGGACGCGGCGCCACTGGCCGGCCTTGCCTTCGCGGAAGAACCATTCGGCGTTTTCGGTCCGCTCCTTGAAGCCGTGCCGCTTCTCCTGCTCGCGCAGCACCTTGAACGAGCTCAGCCTGATGGCCTTCTCGATACGCTCGCGCGTCGCCTTGAGGCCGAGAAAATTGACGACGCCCCCAAAGGTCTTGTGCGGGGAGTCCAGCATGTCCTCGAAGCGCGCCACGTGCAGGCCCGGGTTCGGATTCTGGGTCCAGCTCATGACGTTCTCGGACCAGGAGCCGTAGCGCTCGTAGCAATAGATCTCTTCGTTCATCGACTGCAGGCCGGGCGTGTTCAGCGCCTGAATCGATTCGTCGATCGTGATCCCGTAGTGATGGCTGTGGGAGATGACGACGTCGAGCGGATTGCGCACCACATAGATGGCGCCGGCGGTGTACTGCATGGTGATCATCGGCGTGCCGCGGTCTTCGACCAGCGCGTTGTGGGTCTTCACGAAGACCGAATCCGGATGCACGCGCGTCATCGCTTCGTGCACCTTCGGGCGGAGCGCCGCCACTTCCTCCTTCGAGATCTGCGGCCCCGGCCGCTTGTCGAAGAGATTGTACCAGCCCATGCGGGCATCGCTGAGCGTGAAATCGGTGAGCTTGTTGATGTCGTAGGCGTCGTCCGGGTTGCGCATGAGGTTGTGCAGGAACGCGCGCAGCCACGTGTTGCCGGACTTCGGGAACGACGCCAGCCAGATGATCTTCCCCATGCCCCGGTCCTGCCGTCCGCCCTGCTCTTGCCGCGCCCACGCCGAAGCGGGCGCCCGCCTAAATAGGGCATGGCCGACGGGGGTAAAAGGGCAAATGGCCGGAAAAGAGCCTCCTGTGAGGTCGCGGGGCGTCCTTGACCCGCCGCGGCGGGTTTGCTTTAAGTTTGCGACTCGGCGATGATTCGCTTGGATTTTCGGGGAGCGAGGCGGAAGACGATGCGACGGTCTGTATCATGGATGCCAGCGCCCTGGCGCGGTGCCCTGTTCCTCGCTCTGTGCGTGACGGTGAGCGGATGCGGGCTCGGCGGCCAAGAACAATATCCCGACCAGCGTTACAAGGGCCAGACGACACCGAACTATGGACCTCCGCCATCGCTCTTCGGCGAAGGCGGCCTGACCGTCGGCACGACGAAACCGGACCAGAACACGGACACCCCGGGCACGGGCATCGGCGTCAACAGCTTCCTGTGGCGCGCCTCGCTCGATACCGTTGCGTTCATGCCGCTGGTTTCGGCCGATCCGTTCGGCGGCGTCATCATCACCGACTGGTATTCGCCGCCGCAGTCGCCCAGCGAGCGGTTCAAGGTCAACGTCTACATCCTCGGCCGCGCCCTCCGGGCCGACGGCATCCGCGCCACGGTGTTCCGCCAGCAACAGGACACGACCGCCGGCTGGATCGACGCGCCGGTCGCGTCCAACACGGCGACCGACCTGGAAAACGCCATTTTGACCCGCGCCCGCCAGATGCGGATCGCGCAGCTCGGGCAATAGCGGCGAGGCCGTCGACCGCACCGGTCGTTCCTGCCGGACCGCGGCCAACTCCGCCGGCCGCCCGGGCGAGCAGGAAGATCTCGGATGTCGCGCTATAACATCAAGGAGACCGAGTCGAAGTGGCAGGCCATTTGGGCCGAGCGCGGGTGCTTTGCCGCCCGCGAAGACATCGCGCGGCCGAAATACTACGTGCTCGAGATGTTTCCCTATCCCTCCGGCCGCATTCATATGGGCCACGTGCGCAATTACACGCTGGGCGACGTGATCGCCCGCTACAAGCGGGCCCGGGGATGCAACGTGCTGCACCCCATGGGCTGGGACGGGTTCGGTCTGCCGGCCGAAAACGCCGCCATGGAAAAGAAGATCCACCCGGCGACGTGGACCTACGAGAACATCGCGGCGATGCGGAGCCAGCTGAAATCGATGGGCCTCTCCCTCGATTGGAGCCGCGAGCTCGCGACCTGCGACCCCGCCTACTACCACCAGCAGCAGGCGATGTTCGTCGATCTGTTCGCGGCCGGCCTGGTCTATCGCAAGGAGGCCAGCGTCAACTGGGACCCGGTCGACCAGACGGTGCTCGCCAACGAGCAGGTGATCGACGGCCGCGGCTGGCGCACCAACGCCATCGTCGAGCGGCGCAAGCTGGCGCAATGGTTCTTCAAGATCACCGCCTATAGCGACGAGCTGCTGGACGCGCTGGCGACCCTCGACCGCTGGCCCCCGAAGGTGCGGCTGATGCAGGAGAACTGGATCGGCCGCTCCGAGGGCGCGCGCGCCTTCTTTCCGCTGGCCGGCCGCTCGGACCGCCTGGAGATCTTCACGACCCGGCCGGATACCCTGTTCGGCGCCTCCTTCGGCGCCATCGCGCCGGATCATCCGCTGGCGCTCGAGCTAGCCGCGAGCGACCCGGCCCTCGCCGCCTTCATCGAGGAGTGCCGGCATACGGCCACCACGGCAGAGGCCATCGAGACCGCCGAGAAGAGAGGCTATCGCACGCGGCTCGAGGCCATCCATCCGTTCGATCCGGACTAGAGGCTGCCGATCTACGTCGCCAACTTCGTGCTCATGGAATATGGCACCGGCGCCATCTTTGGCTGTCCGGCGCACGATCAGCGCGACCTCGATTTCGCCCGCAAGTACGGCCTGCCGGTCACGCCGGTCGTCTGCCCGCCCGGTGCGGACCCGAAGACCTTCGCGATCGCCGATGTGGCCTATCTCGAGGACGGCCAGATCATCAACTCGCGATTCCTCGACGGCCTCGACGTCGCCGCCGGCAAGCGCGCCGCAACCGAGCGGCTGGCGGCCCTCGGCCTCGGCGAGAAGACCGTGCAATACCGGCTGCGCGACTGGCTGGTCTCGCGGCAGCGCTATTGGGGCTGCCCGATCCCGATGGTGCATTGCGACGGCTGCGGCGTCGTGCCGGTGCCGAAGCACGCGCTGCCGGTCCTGCTGCCGGACGACGTGAGCTTCGACAAGCCGGGCAATCCGCTCGATCATCACCCGACCTGGAAGCACGTCGCTTGTCCCAAGTGCGGCAAGCCGGCGCGCCGCGAGACCGATACGCTCGACACCTTCGTGGACTCGTCCTGGTACTTCGCGCGCTTCTGCAGTCCGCAGAGCGAACGCCCGTTCGAGCGCGCCGCGGTCGACTACTGGATGCCGGTGGACCAGTATATCGGCGGCGTCGAGCACGCGATCCTGCACCTGCTCTATTCCCGCTTCTTCATGCGGGCGCTGCGGAAGGTCGGCCTGCCGGCGCAGGACGAGCCGTTCGCCGGCCTCTTCACCCAGGGCATGGTCTGCCACGAGACCTATCGCGACGCCGCCGGCAAGTGGCTGTTGCCGGAGCAGGCGAAGAAGGCGGCGGACGGGAAGTACGTCTCGGTTCTCGATGGCTCGCCGGTCGAGGTGGGCCGCTCCGAGAAGATGAGCAAGAATCGGAAAAACGTCGTCGACCCGAGCGTCATCATCGACATCTACGGCGCCGACACCGCCCGCTGGTTCATGCTGTCGGACAGCCCGCCCGACCGCGACCTCGAATGGACCGAGGCCGGCGTCGAGGGCGCCTGGAAGTTCTCCCAGCGGCTGTGGCGGCTGGTGAGCGAGCAGCTGGCGGTCCTGGCGTCTGCCGGCGCCCCGCCGCCCAACAGCTTCGGCGAGCCGGCGCAGGCCCTGCGGCGATCGACCCACAAGACGATCGCCGGCGTCACCGACGACATCGAGCGCTTCCATTTCAACAAGGCGGTCGCGCGCCTCTACGAATTCGTGAACGCGCTCACGGATTTCGTCGCCGCGCCGGTGCCGGCCGATTCGGGCGCCGGCTGGGCCTTGCGCGAGGCCTTCGAGACCCTGACCCGCCTGATCGGCCCGATGATGCCGCATCTCGCCGAGGAGCTGTGGCAGCTGCTGGGCCACAAGGCGCTGGTTGCGGAGACGCCGTGGCCGGCGGCGGACGCCACCCTGACAATCGATCAAAGCGTCACCGTGGCCGTGCAGGTCAACGGCAAGCTGCGGGCGACCATCGAGCTCCCCCGCGATGCGGCCGAGGCGGCCGCGGAAGCGGCGGCGCTGTCCGAGGATGCGGTCCAGCGCGCGCTGGCCGGCAAGCCCGTGCGCAAGGTCATCGTCGTGCCGAATCGGATCGTCAATGTCGTGGTCTAGGCGCCGCCTGGTCTTCAGCCTCGGCGCGGCGGCGGCGCTGGCGGGCTGCGGCTACCATCCGCTCTATGGCGAGCGGAGCGGGACGACGAACGCACCGGTGACCAGCGAGCTCGCGGCCATCCAGATCGAGTCGATTCCCGACCGCATCGGCCAACAGATGTACACCATGCTGCGCGAGCGCCTGAATCCCTACGGCAAGCCCGATGCGCCGCGGTACATCCTGAGCATCACGCTCACGGAGAAGCGCACGACCTTCTTCTTCGAGAAGGACGAGACCGCGACCCGTGCCAACCTGATGCTGAAGGCGGACTATGTCCTCAAGCGGGCCGGCGGCGGCGAGATCGTCACCAAGGGCCTCAGCCGCTCCGTCAGCAGCTACGACATCCTGGAGTCGCAGTTCGCCTCCGTCGTTTCGGAGGAGGACGCGCGCGTGCGCAGCGCCGAGGCGATCAGCGACGACATCCGCACCCGCCTCGCCCTCGCCTTGGGCAAGCAGAGCGCGGGCAGCTGAGCCGGACGCGCTCGGCCGATGAAGGTCGCGGGATACAACGTCGAGTCGTTCCTTCGCGGCATCGACGCCCGCGTCGCGGCCATCCTCCTGTACGGGCCCGATCGCGGGCTGGTGCGGGAGCGCGCCGACCGCGTCGCGGCGGCGGTATCCGGCGACGCCGGCGATCCGTTCCGCGTGTCGGAGATCCCGCTTGCCCGCCTGCGCAACGAGCCGACCATCCTGGTCGACGAGGCGGCGGCCCTGACGCTGGATGGCGGCCGGCGCGTCGTGCGGCTGCGCGACGCCGGCGACGGCGCCGCCGACGCGGTCGAGACCTTTCTGTCCATGCCGAAGCTCGGGGGACTGCTGCTCCTCGAGGCCGACGACCTCGGCGCCCGCTCGCCCTTGCGGCGCGTCTGCGAAGCCGCCGGCAACGCGGCGGCCCTCCCCTGCTACCACGACGAGGGCGAGGATATCGGCCGCCTGGTCGGCGAGGAGCTGCGTCGCGCCGGGCTGCGTCTCGCCGACGACGCGCGCGAGTATCTGCTGATGACGCTCGGCGGCGACCGCGGCGTCACGCGCCGGGAGATCGAAAAGCTCGTCGACTACATGGGCACGCCGGCGGAGGGCCGGATTGTCACGCTCGCCGACGCGACGGCCTGCGTCGGCGACAGCGCCGCGCTGACGATCGACGATCTCGTGCTGGCGATCGGCGACGGCGATCTCGCGGCGGTCGAGCGCCTGACCACGCGCTGCCTGCAGGAAGGCAACGCGCCGGTGACGATCCTGCGCGCCACCGGCCGCCATTTCCTGCGGCTGCACCAGGTCGCGGGCGCCGACGGCGATCGCCAGCGGGCCGTCGACGGCCTGCGGCCGCCGGTGTTTTACAAGCACAGGCCGCGCGTGCTGGCGCAGGCGCAGCGCTGGCCGACCGACCGGCTGCATGGCGCGCTCGATCGTCTGACGAATGCGGAGAGCGACTGCAAGCGCACCGGGGCGCCGGACACGATGCTGTGCCGCCGCACGCTCCTGGAA
>JBKOWC010000281.1:0-5342 GCA_046724215.1 Pseudomonadota bacterium
TCCCGCGCTACGTCAAGTTCGTCGACGGCTTCCCCATGACCGTCACCGGCAAGATTCAGAAATACCTGATGCGCGAGGAGATGAAGAAGGAGCTGGGTCTGGCCGAGGAAAAGACAGCCTGATCCCGCCCACTTCCGCCGCGCGACCGGACTTGCTAACGTCGCGGCAATTCAGCCCATCCTTCAGGGCATCATAACGGCAGGGAGGCCACGACCATGAGATTCGACCGCAGACAGTTCTTCCGCACCGCCACCGGGGCCTTCGCCTATGCCAGCAGCTTGAGCCTGTTGAAGGCCGGCCGCGTGTATGGCGCAGACCCGATCCGGGTCGGCAACATCCTCGACAAGACCGGCGGGCTCAACATCTACAGCCTGAAGCAGATCGCCGGCGTCGCCATGGCGGTCGACGAGATCAACGCCGCCGGCGGACTCGTCGGCCGGCCGCTCGAGCTGGTCTTCTACGATTCCCAGTCGGACAACCAGTTCAACTCGCAGTACGCCACCCAGGCGCTGGCCAAGGACAAGGTGAGCGTCATCCATGGCGGCATCACCAGCTCGTCGCGCGAGGTGATGCGGCCGATCGTGCGCAAGTTCAAGGGCCTGCTGTTCTACAATTCGCTCTACGAAGGCGGCGTGTGCGACCGGCGCCACGTCTCGACCGGCATGGTCCCGGCGCAGCAGCTCGAGCCGCTCGTCGACTACGTCGTCAAGGAGAACGGCAAGAAGAAGGGCTACATCCTGGCCGCCGACTACAACTACGGCCAGATCACCTCGAAATGGATGCAGAAGCTCATCCGCGAGGCCGGCGGCGAGGACATGGCGGTCGAGTTCTTCCCGCTCGACGTCAACAACTTCGCGCCCGTGATCGCCAAGATCCAGTCGGCCAAGCCCGACGTTGTCTGGTCGGTGCTGGTGGGCGGCGCCCACATCGCCTTCTATCGCCAGTTCGAGGCGACGATCGGCAAGAAGAACATGATGCTGGCCTCCACCACCTACGGCGTCGGCCGCGAGCAGACCGAGCTCAGCGCCCAGGAGGGCGACGGCATCATCATCGCCACCTCCTTCGTCGATTCCCTGCCGACCGATGCCGCCAAGAGCTTCGTCGCCAAGTTCCAGAAATATGTCGGCAACAGCGAATATGTCGGCGAATACGGCGAATACGGCTATCGCGGCGTCAGCCTGTGGGCCGAGGCGGTGAAGAAGGCCGGTGCCGCCGATCCTGACGCCGTTATCGCGGCGCTCGACGGCGTCAAGGTCGAAGGTGGCGGCGGCCTCTACACCATCGACGGCAAGACCAATCACACGACGATGGACATCCATATCGTGAAGGGCAACGCTACGCAGACCTTCGACGTGATCAAGTCCTTCCCGCAGCGCCCGCCGAAGGACACCCAGCTCGTCTGCGACCTCTCCAAGAACCCCGACGACACCACGCAGTACGAGCCGAAGATCTGAGCGCTGAGTCCAGGGCTGTGGTCATGAGCGGCCACTGTGGGAAAGTTCTTCTATTGCGTGATTCCCCCGCGAAAGCGGGGGTCCAGAGCCTGCCCCGCACTTGATGCGGGGGCAAGCGACGGTACGCCGGCCCTGGACCCCCGCTTACGCGGGGGAATCAACATGAGTTTGGCGCAAGCAAGGTGCGTGACAGAGCGCAAAGGTGCGCCTGTGAGTGGCGACCCCGCACTTACGGCTCGTTACATCTGACGGCCAATCGAAAGCATGCAGCAACTCGCCAACTACGCCTATCTGATCGGCTTCTCCTTCAGTATCTTCGTCCTCATCAGTGTCGGGCTCGCCGTCATCTTCGGCATGATGCGGGTCATCAACCTGGCGCAGGGCGAGTTCCTCATGCTCGGCGCCTATGTCTGCGTCATCGCCACCCAGGCCGGCCTCGGCGTGTGGCTCGGCATCGTGCTCGCGGGCCTGGCGGTTGGGCTGTTCGGCATCGTCGTCGAGCGGCTCATCATCCGCCATCTCTATGGCCGCATCATCGACACGTTGCTCGCCACCTGGGGCCTCAGCCTCTTCCTCATCGGCGGCGTCACGATCCTGCGCGGCCCGCAGAGCGTCAGCGTCGGCGTCGGCCTCGGCAATTTTTCGATCGGCGATTTCACCTACTCGATCTATAGCCTCGTCATGATGGCGATCGCCGTGGCGATGCTCGTCGCCACCTATGGGCTCTGGCGCTTCACGCGGTTCGGCCTCATCGTGCGCGGCACCATGCAGAACGCGCGCATGGCCGCCGCCATGGGCATCAACACCGACCGCGTCTACATGCTCACCTTCGGCTTCGGCTCGGCGCTCACCGGGCTCGCCGGCGCCGTCCTGGTGCCGATCACCGGCGCCTCGCCCCAGCTCGGGCTCACCTACATCGCCAAGGCCTTCATCACCGTCATCGCCGGCGGCCCGCTGCCGCTGCTCGGCTCGACGGCGGCTTCCGGGCTGTTCGGGTTCATCGACGGCATCATGGACTACCGCTACGGCCCGGTGCTGGCGCAGATCACCGTCCTGCTGGTCGCGATTCTGCTGTTGCGCCTGCTTCCCTCCGGCATCACCGGCCGGCTGCGGCGGGGCCTGTGAGCGCGTGATGGGGGCAAACGCCTCGAGCCGACCGCGCGCACTCTGGTGGTTTGCCGTCGGCATGGTCCTCATCGCGGCGATCCTGGCGCCGTACTACCTGGTCACCGACATCTCCGACCAGATCGACATCTCCATCATCTTCGTCCTCGCGCTGCTGGCGCTCAGCATGAGCTTCCTCTGGGGCTACGCCGGCATCCTGAGCTTCGGCCAGACGGCCTTCTTCGGCCTCGGCGGCTACGCCTATACGGTCATCGCGCTCAACCTGCATGAGACGACGTTCTCGTTCTTCGCCGCCATCGGGCTCACCATGCTGTTCGCCGCCGTCCTCGGTTACTTCATGATCTATGGCCGCATCAGCGACATCTATCTGAGCGTCATCACGCTGGTGGTGACGCTGATCTTCGAGAAGGCGATCAAGTCGACCTCGGGCGACCAGTACGTCATCGGCAGCGTGCGGCTGAATGGCCAGAACGGCATCCCCACGGTGCCTTCCCTGCGCATTCCGTGGTCCGGCACGGAGCTGTCGTTCGACGGCGTCTTCATCCTCGATGCCGTGCTCTTGATCCTCGTCTATGCCGGATTGCGACTTCTGCTGACGACGCCGTTCGGCCGCGTCCTCCTCGGCATCCGCGAGAACACGCGGCGCGTCGAGTTGCTCGGCTACGATAGCCGCCGCTACAAGCTCGGCGCCTTCGTCATCGGCGGCGGCATCGCGGCGCTGGCCGGCGTGCTCTACGGCGTCTGGAACAACTTCGTGGCGCCGGAGATGTTCGGTCTTAAACGCGCCGCCGAGGTCGTCGTCTGGGTCATCGTCGGCGGCAAGTCGACGCTGGTCGGCCCGATCGTCGGCACCGCCATCGTCCAGTACCTGCAGAACAAGCTCGGCACCCAGTCCGTCGGCGAGTGGCTGCCGCTCATCCTCGGCTTCGTTCTCATCCTCGTCGTGCTGCTCTTCCGCAACGGCCTGCTGCCGGGCGTGGTCGGCGGCATCGGTTGGGCCTGGCGTCGCGCGCGTCGCGTCGCATGACCGCGCGGCCGATCCTCGAGGCGCAGGGGCTCGAGAAACGCTTCGGCGGCGTGCGCGCCATCGCCGGCGTCGACCTCGCGCTTGCGGAGGGCGAGCTGCGCTGCCTCATCGGCCCCAACGGCGCCGGCAAGAGCACGTTCTTCAAGATGATCACGGGCCAGCTGCGCCCCACCGCCGGACAGATCCTGTTCGCCGGCGCCGACATCACCCGCGCCGAGGCGCACCAGATCGGCCGCCTCGGCATCGGCATCAAGAACCAGGTGCCGGACGTGTTCGACGGCCTGTCCGTGCGTGAGAATCTCTGGCTGGCGGGGCGGCGCGCCAATGCGCGCCCGCAGTCGCTCGTCGACGAAATCCTGCAGCGCCTCGATCTCGCGGCGATCGCGGACCGTGTCGTCGGCGAGTTGGCGCACGGCCAGCGCCAGTGGGTCGAGATCGGCATGGTGCTGGCGCGCAAGCCGCGGCTCATCCTGCTCGACGAACCGTCGGCCGGCATGAGCCTCGAGGAGACCAACCGCACGGCGGCGCTCATCCGCGAAGTCAATCGCACGACCACGATCATCGTCGTCGAGCACGACATGCAGTTCATCCGCCAGATCGCCACCAAGGTCACGGTCTTCCATCAGGGCCGCATCCTGGTCGAGGACTCCTTCGACCGCATCATGACCGACGCCCGCGTGCGCGACGTCTATCTCGGCCGGCAGGCGGCCGCATGACGATCCTCGCCGTCACCGATCTCTGCGCCGCCTACGGGCGCATCCAGATTCTGAACGGCATATCGTTTTCCGTGGCAGAGCGCGAGTTCGTCGGCATCCTCGGCCACAACGGCATGGGCAAGACCACCCTCTTGAAGACCCTGATCGGGGAGATCGGCGCGACCGGCGGGCGCATCGAGTTCCGCGGCGAGGACGTTACCGGCTTGCCGGCGCATCGGCGGGCGCGGCGGGGCATCGGCTATGTGCCGCAGGGGCGCGAAATCTTCCCGGCGCTGTCGGTTTTCGACAATCTGCGCATGGCCAGCGCCGCGGCCGGAGCCACCGACGCCGCCGTCATCGAGCCCGTGCTCGACGACTTCCCGCGGTTGAAATCGCTGCTCGATCGTCCCGGCGGCGCGCTTTCCGGCGGCGAGCAGCAGCTGCTCGCGCTGGCGCGCTGTCTCTGCGGCCGGCCGCGCCTCATCCTGCTGGACGAGCCGACCGAAGGGATCCAGCCTTCGATCATCGAGGAGATCGTCGAGCGCCTGACCGCGCTGCGCGGTCGCTCCGGCCTCACCGTCCTGCTGGTCGAGCAGAACCTCGATTTCATCCGCGCCCTCTCGCAGCGCGTGCTGCTGATCCAGAAGGGCCGCATCACCCAGGAGCTGACGCCGGAGCGCCTCGCCGACGCCGCCGTCGTCGGCGAGTTCATCGGCGTATCGGCATAGGGAATCGAACCATGATGACCATCACCGCCATCATCCGCGCCAAGCCCGGCCACGCCGACACCGTGAAGCGGGCGCTCCTCGACGTGATCGAGGCGGTCCGCCGCACGGAGCCGGATACGGTGAACTACTACGTCTGCCAGTCGGCTGACGATCCCACGATCTTCACGACGTTCGAACGCTTCCGCGACCGCGCGACAATGGATAAACACAACAACTCGCCAGCCGTCGCCAGGTTCGTGGAAGTCGCAGGCCCGGTGCTGGCTGAGAAGGTGGTCCTCCACACCTGCACCGAGCTTGCGTCGAAGTAGGGGCT
>JBKOWC010000300.1:0-19269 GCA_046724215.1 Pseudomonadota bacterium
ATCGTCTTCGGCCGGACCGTGGCCGACGTCTCGCTGAACGCCGTCGCCAATCTGGGCTATGCCGACTGCCGCTTCGGCGCGCCGGTCTATCCGGGCGATACGCTGACGGCGCGGTCGGCCGTCATCGGCCTCAAGGAGAACGCCAACCGCGAGACCGGGGTCGTCTATGTCCGGTCGACCGGCAGCAACCAGCGCGGCGAAAGCGTGCTCGACTATGTGCGCTGGGTGATGGTGCGCAAGCGCGACAAGGCGGCGCCGGCGCCGGATCCGGCCGTGCCGGACCTGCCGCTCTCGGTCCCGGCCGGCGCGCTCCTCGTTCCCGACGGGCTCGACCTCGGGCGCTACGATCGGGAGGCCGCCGGCTCGCCGCATCGGTGGGGCGACTACCGGGCCGGCGAGCGCATCGACCATGTCGACGGCATGACGATCGAGGAATCCTGTCATATGACGGCGACGCGGCTCTACCAGAACACGGCGCGCGTCCACTTCAACCAGCATGCCGAGAAGGGCGGGCGCTTCGGCCGCCGCATCGTGTATGGCGGCCATATCATCAGCCTGGCGCGGGCGCTGAGCTTCAACGGCCTCGGCAACGCCGTCCGCCTGGCCGCCATCAACGGCGGGCGGCATGTGGCGCCGTCCTTCGCCGGCGACACGATCTATGCCTGGAGCGAGGTAAAGGAGATGGCGCCGCTGCCCGGGCGCAGCGATATCGGTGCGCTGCGCTTGCGCACGATCGCGGCCAAGGACCACGCCTGCGCCGACTTTCCCGATACCGACAGCGCCGGCAAGCCGCATCCGGCGGTCGTGCTCGATCTCGACTACTGGGTGCTACTGCCCCGCTAGCCCCCAACGGTTTATCAATGGGTCCTGTGGCAGGGTCTGCCGGGCAAACGGGGTCAGGAGCCGAGGCCATGAGAGCGGAGGATTACGGCGGCACCGGGTGGAGGGGCGGCAGCAGACGCAGCGGCGTGGTTTTGGGCGTCTTTCTCGCCGCCGGCCTGGGATGCTCACCGGCAGCGGCTATTCGTTCCTGCACACGCGCACCGCCATTGCCCGGGCCATATCGGCCGACGGGGCCGTGGTCGACCTGATCAGCAGCATCGATTCGGACGGCGACACGGTGTACTACCCGCGCGTCCGGTTCCGGACGCAGGCGGGCGGCATGCAGGAGTTCACCGGTTCCGTCGGCTCCCGGCCGGCCGCGTTCGACGTCGGCGAGGGAGTGAGAGTACTCTACGATCCCGAACGTCCGGGCGACGCCCGCATCGACACCTTCTTCCAGTTGTGGTTCCTGCCGCTCCTCCTCGGCGGCATGGGCATCATCTTCGCCGGCATCGGCGGTGCCGGTGTCGCGGCCGGTGGAAGCGGCCGGGCCGCCAATACGCCGCCGGCCGCAACGCCCGCCACCGTCCCGGTGACACGCGCCGTCGAGCGCCGCTCGCGGGATTAGCACCGCCAACGAAAAAACGAGCGAAGGACCCCATGCCCAGCGGAGAAACCGACTTCCGCTGGAGTGGCAGGGGATGTCCCGGCCGCCATCGAAATCCGAGCGAAGGACCCCATGCCCAGCGGGAAAGCGGGGGACGCCACGTCCCCGCGGTCCGCTTTTTGAACGATGGACCCCATGCCCAGCGGGAACAGCCAGGATCCGCCCGGTCTCGTTATGGCTCCACAGGGGGAGCGGGGGCGTCACGTGCGGGCGGGCTGCGCGTCCGGCGTTCCCCGTTTCCAGCGCCGATGTCGGCGGGCGCGCAGCGCGCCCTATGCACCGAAAGGGATCAAAGGACCCCATGCCAAGCGGGGCGCCGGCGGTATTCGGCACCGTTTGTCGGGATTTACGATGTCCAACAGCGTCGCTTCCGGCAGGGGCGTGAGCTATTGTACGAACAAAAAGCGAACATGACAAGGGGAGCGCTCTATGCCTGCCCAACATCTAGGGGCATTAACGGTTTCTTCATCAAAATGTAGTTGATTCGTTAAGCATGTTCCGATAATAAGAGAGGCGTCGGGTGCGAGGGAGCCGAAGATCCTTCGCAACGCGCCCCGGTGGGACGCTCCCGACGCCTCTCGGAGCCCGGCCGGCTCCGATACGAAAAAACGGCGGGGCCTTCATCCCAACCCGTCGGCGTCGCGCGGACTCTGGCGAATCCCCAACTCCGTAGGCTGGACAGGCTCCCTTGCAGGAGCCCGAAAGCCCTATGGAAGTCCTGCTTCCTTCAACCCGCCCACCCCGGCGGCGCCCCGACTACCGCCCCGGATCGCTCCGGGGCCAAGCCCAAGCGCACCTTTCGGCCGCAACCTGCCCCGAAGAGCCGGCCGAAGCCTGTCCGATCCGCCGCACTGCGCAGGGAAGAGGGCGGATCGACCGGAAGGCAAGTCTTCGCGAAAGAAGCCTGGCCCCCCATCCCGACCGCTTGCCGCGCGTGCCCGCGCGAGAGGCGACCGGCGCCGGACGATTGGCGCCCCCTGCGGGAGGCAATCGCCCGCGGGCTCTCGCTCACCACCTCGGCGACCTTCGCTCTCGCGAAGCCCCCTTGGTTGCACCGAAGTCCAGCCAAGGGAACCAAGAGGCTCGACAGCCCGACGCTTTCGCGTACCGTCGCTAATTTGAAAAAATTCCTTCCAAGCTGCAATGAAAAAAGCAAGTACTCGTGAAATTTCCTGTGCGTAATTCCTTTCGAATCGCACAAAGCTTTCACAAGATATCCCCCGTTTCGTCCACAGACGGCCGCGGCAGCCATCCGGAACAGGAAGCGCCGCCCCGGCGAAACATAGGTTTCACTACCGCTTACGCCGGCGAGCTAACGGGGGGAGGGAGGCAATCGCCTGCTGGCGCCGCAATGCTGCAATGCAGCGGGGTCGTTGACTTGGCATCAAGGCGTCTACTAAATGAAACCGAGACGTGCCAAAAACGTCGGGGCGCGCTTACCCGCAGCCCAGGCGACGCGCGTTTGCAAAGCCGGGAGCCATCCCATGCCATCGCCCGAGCGACCGTTGTCACCGCATCTGCAGGTCTATCGCTGGCAGCTCACGTCGGTGCTGTCCATCCTGCACCGGGCCAGCGGCGTCGCGCTCTCCGTCGGCACGCTGCTGCTGGTCTACTGGCTCATTGCCGCGGCGGCCGGTCCGGAGTCCTTCGCGACGGCGCAGGGCTTCATCGGTTCGATCCTCGGCCGCGTGCTGCTGCTCGGCTGGAGCTGGGCGCTCTTCTATCATCTGTGCAACGGCATCCGGCACCTGTTCTGGGATGCCGGCCGCGGCTTCGAGCTGAAGACGGTCTATGCCTCGGGCTGGACGGTCGTCGGCGCCTCCGTCGTGCTGACGCTGGTCGCCTGGATCGCCGGCTATGCGGCGAGGGGTGGCGCATGACCGACGCCGGGCCGCTCCTGCGCTCGCAGCTCGGTCGCGTCCGCGGCCTGGGATCGGCCAAGGAGGGCGTGCATCACTGGTGGATGCAGCGGGTCACCGCTGTGGCGCTCGTGCCGCTGGTGCTGTGGTTTGCAATCGCCGTGATCGCGCATACGGGCCAGGACTATGCGAGCGTGCATGCGTGGCTGGCGGCGCCGCTTACCTTCGGCCTCATGGTCCTGCTCGTCGGCGCCACCTTCTATCACGCCCAACTCGGGCTGCAGGTGGTGATCGAGGACTACGTTCACAATGAAGCGGTGAAGATCGCCACCATCCTGGCGGTGAAATTCGCCAGCCTCGTGCTCGGCCTCGCCGCGGTCGTCGCCCTCCTCGTGATAGGCTTCGGACGGTAGCGCACACATGGCAACGACAAACGGCAGCGGCAAGGCACCGGCGATCAACGGTGACGCCTATCCGATCGTCGACCACACCTATGACGTGGTCGTCGTCGGCGCCGGGGGCGCCGGGCTGCGCGCCACCTTCGGCATGGCCGAAAAGGGCTTGCGCACGGCCTGCATCACCAAGGTCTTCCCGACCCGCAGCCACACCGTCGCAGCGCAGGGCGGCATCAGCGCCGCGCTCGGCAACATGGGCGAGGACGACTGGCGCTGGCACATGTACGACACCGTCAAGGGCTCCGACTGGCTCGGCGACCAGGACGCCATCGAGTACATGGTGCGCGAGGCGATTCCGGCCATCATCGAGCTCGAGCATTACGGGGTGCCCTTCAGCCGCACCGAGGAAGGCAAGATCTATCAGCGTCCCTTCGGCGGCATGACCACCAAGTTCGGCGAGGGCATCGCGCAGCGCACCTGCGCCGCCGCCGATCGCACCGGCCATGCGATCCTGCACACGCTCTACCAGCAGGCGCTGAAGCACTCGGCCGAGTTCTTCGTCGAGTATTTCGCCATCGACCTCATCACCGACGAGGCCGGCGTGCGCGGCGTCATAGCCTGGAACCTGGACGACGGCACCATCCACCGCTTCCGCGCCAAGATGACGGTGCTGGCCACCGGCGGCTACGGCCGGACCTATTTCTCCTGTACCTCGGCTCACACCTGCACCGGCGACGGCAATGCCATGGTGCTGCGCGCCGGCCTGCCGCTGCAGGACATGGAGTTCATCCAGTTCCATCCCACGGGCATCTACGGCGCCGGCTGCCTGATCACCGAGGGCGCGCGCGGCGAAGGCGGCTATCTTACGAATTCCGAGGGCGAGCGCTTCATGGAGCGCTATGCGCCGCACGCCAAGGACCTGGCGTCGCGCGACGTCGTCAGCCGCTCCATGACCATCGAGATCCGCGAGGGGCGCGGCGTCGGCCCCAACAAGGATCACATCCATCTGCATCTCGAGCATCTCGATCCGAAGATCCTGCATGAGCGGTTGCCCGGCATCTCCGAGACGGCGCGCATCTTCTCCGGCGTCGACGTGACGCGCGAACCGATCCCGGTGCTGCCGACCTGCCACTACAACATGGGCGGGATTCCCGCGAACTATCGCGGCGAGGCCCTCACCAAGCTGAACGGCGACCCCGATACGGTGGTGCCCGGCCTGATGGCGATCGGCGAGGCGGCCTGTGTTTCCGTGCACGGGGCAAACCGGCTCGGCTCCAACTCGCTGCTCGACCTCGTGGTGTTCGGCCGCGCCGCCGCCCTGCGCTGCGCCGAGATCATCAAGCCGGGCGAGAGCCAGGCGCCCTTGCCGGCCGATGCGGGCGAGGCGGCGCTGGCGAGGCTCGACCGCCTGCGCCATGCCAAGGGCGGCACGCCGACGGCGGCGCTTCGGCTCGAGATGCAGAAGACGATGCAGTCCAACTGCGCCGTGTTCCGGACCGGGCCGATCCTCCGGGAAGGCATGGAGAAGATGCGCCGCTGCTGGGACGGCCGCGCCGATCTTGCCGTCAGCGACCGCTCCTTGATTTGGAACAGCGACCTCGTAGAGACGCTGGAGCTCGACAATCTCCTCTACCAGGCCATGGTCTCCATCACCTCGGCGGCAAATCGCACGGAAAGCCGCGGCGGCCACGCGCGCGAGGATCATCCCGAGCGCGACGACCAGAACTGGCTGAAGCACACGATCGTCTGGTGTGGCGAGGACGGCAAGCCGCGCATCGACTACCGGCCCGTGCACCTGCAGCCCCTGAGCAATGACGTGCAGTCCTTCCCGCCGAAGGCGCGGGTGTATTGAGATGACCGCGGGCGGCGCGCATGCCGTTGTAGGGGCGACCGGCAGGTCGCCCGATGATCGTTCAAGATTGTGCTCAGTCATTCTTGACCCAACGACGGGCGACCTGCCGGTCGCCCATACGGCGCACGTCCATGGCTGAACTGACACTCCCAGCCAATTCGAAGGTCCGCGAGGGCAAGCGCCATGCGGGCAAGGGAGCGGCGAAGAAGCCGAAGGTCTTCCAGGTCTATCGCTGGAGTCCGGACGACGGCGAGAATCCGCGGGTCGACACCTATGAAATCGATCTCGCGGACTGCGGGCCGATGGTTCTGGACGCGCTCATCAAGATCAAGAACGAGATCGACGCGACGCTGACGTTCCGGCGCTCCTGCCGCGAGGGCGTCTGCGGTTCCTGCGCGATGAACATCGACGGCGCCAACACGCTGGCTTGCACGAAGTACATCAGCGACGTGAAGGACGCGGTGAAGATCTATCCGTTGCCCCACATGCCGGTGGTGAAGGACCTCGTGCCCGACCTCACGCGCGCCTACGCGCAGTACGCGTCGATCGAGCCATGGCTCAAGACGGTGACGCCGGCGCCGGAGCGCGAGCGGCCGCAGGCGCCGGAGGAGCGCGCCCGGCTCGACGGCCTGTGGGAATGCATCCTCTGCTTCTGCTGCACCACCAGTTGTCCGAGCTATTGGTGGAATGGCGATCGCTATCTCGGGCCGGCGATCCTGCTGCAGGCCTATCGCTGGATCGTCGACAGCCGCGACGAATCGACGGGCGAGCGGCTCGATGCGCTCGAGGATCCGTTCCGGCTCTACCGCTGCCACACCATCATGAACTGCACGCGGACCTGCCCGAAGAACCTGAATCCCGCCAAGGCGATCGCCGAAATCAAGAAGCTGATGGTGGCGCGACGCTGACGCGCCGGTCATACTGCAGGAAGGTCCGGGTCGGACGTGTACATTGAGGGGGTCGTGATGCGATGGGTCTATGCCGCCGCGCTGGTCGCGGTTCTCGCGGGCTGCTCGGAAAAAGGTCCCGATGTCGACAAGATCAAGAAGGACATCACCGCTGAGATGAACTACCTAGCCGGCTCCGAGGGACAGAAGTTCCTGACCTTCGACGGCGTGGATGCGGCGCCGGACGGCGACAAGGTCAAGGTCACGGTGAAGGGCGTGAAGATGATGGTGCCTCAGGGGGAGCCGCTCACGATCGGCGATTTCGATATGCATGCGCTCGCCAAGGGCGCGGACCAGTACGAGATCTCCGACCTTCATGTTCCGAGCAAGCTCAGCTTCAAGGGGCCGCAGGGCGATCTCACCCTCGAGACGGGCACACAGGCGTTCTCCGGCCTATGGTCGATGAAATACCACACCTTCCTGTCGGGCGACGGCAAGTTTGACAACATGAAGCTGAGCGGCCCGGGAGCGACCGTCGACCTGGCCGAGATGACCTATAAGAGCGCGACCGAAGACAAGGGTAACGGCGTCTTCGACCAAGCGGTCACCGGAAATCTGAAATCGATGACCGTCACCGGACCCGAAGGTTCCGGCGTGTTCTCGACCGGCGAGTTCAAGAGCGAGACGAAAGGCATCAAGCTTGCGGACTTGCAGGTACTGGCGCGCGACTGGCAGACGCTGGTGATGGGCGCGAGCGAAGGCAAGCCCGCCGATCCGGCTTTGATCGGCCGCATGAAAGCCTCTCCCGCCCTGCTGGCTTCCATCGCCATGCATGCCGACCTGGCCGGCGTCTCGTTCAAGGACGCCAGCGGCGGCGAGACCTTCTCTCTCGACCATCTCGTGATCGACAGCAGCGGCGGCGGATTCGACCAGCCGAAGGTCGCGCTCGCCTTCGATCTCGGACTGCTCGGCATCAAGCTCGACGCCGCCAAGCTCGGTCCGCAAATGGAACCTTACAAACAATTCCTCCCGAGCCTGGTGAAGTTCGGCTATGCCCTCGATGATCTGCCGGGCAGGGACCTGTGGTCGGCCTGGATCGACCTCATGGGCAGCGGCGCCTTTCAGCCTGGCAACGAGGCGACCGCCGAGGCGGCTGCGCAGGGAATCGGCATGCACATGGTTCAACTCGCGAATCAGGCCGGCAGTGCCTTCCGCCTGACGAACGTGGAGGTGGAAGCGCCGGCCGCGCGCCTGAAGCTCGACGGCAAGGTCAAGGCCGATGCGACCTCGCCGCTCGGTGCCGCCGGCACGGCCAACGTCCAGGTGACAGGGCTCGACGCCATCGCCGACGCCGCCAAGCAGGCGGTGCCGCCGGACCAGGCGGCGGGCACCAGCGGCGCCTTCGACATGGTCCGCGGCTTCAGCAACCGCACGACGACGGCCGACAACAAGGTCGTCGACAGCTACGCGATCGAACTGACCCCGGCGGGCAAGATGACGATCAACGGCAAGCCGTTCGACCTGTTCGGGGCGATGACGGGCGCGCCGCAATAGCGGCGCGTCCTGCGGGACAGTCCGCGCGACCGCCTAGGGTCGGCCCTCCAGGCCGGCGGTGTCCGATCAACGATTCGTGACCGCCGTCACAGGCCGGCAGCGGGCATTTTCGCTACGGTAGGCAATTGGGCTATGCTCCCGGAGCAAGCAACCGGCGAGCTCTCGAACATCACGGGGGGATCAATGCGAAGAATCGGATGGCTGTGCGGGATCCTGCTGCTTGCGGCGGCAGGCGGACCGGCGCGCGCCGACCAGGCGGCGGACATCAAGCAGTCGCTGGAGGTGACGCTGACGGACTGGTCCGACAACGGCCAGATGCTCACGCACGGTCCGGTCGACGTGGCGAGCGATGGCGGCGCCTTCGTCGTCACCATCCCCGACCTCCGTCTCTTTCCAGACGCCGAAGGCTATCTCGACGTCGGCACCGTCGGTTTCCGCCTGACGCCGGACGGCGACGATCTCTACAAGATCGATGACGTGAAGCTGCCGGCGGAGATTCCGCACAAGCTGGCCGCCGGCGGCGATGACGGCCGGATCTCCCTGCCGTCGCAGCAGGTGACCGGCGTCTGGTCGAAGTCGCTCGAGAATTTCGTGCAGGCCGACATCGCCTTCCACGACGCGAAGCTCGCCAGCACCTCGCAGCCGCCCGTCAACGTCAGCATCGGCGAAGTCACGCTCAAGCTCGACGGCACCGACAAGGGGCAGGGCCATTGGGACGAAGCCGAGACCTATCGGCTCGCCAATCTGAGCGCCGCCGGGCCTGACGGCACGCTCGTCATCGGCGCCATCGACGGCAAGACCGCCATCACCAACTACAACGCCAAGGCGATGGCGGATTTCCGCAACCAGATGGAGGCGCGGGTCGCCAAGGCCGCCGCGGCCGATCCCAACGCGCCGCCGCCGGCGCCCGATCCGCAGTTCGTCGATTCGCTGCGCGCCCTCGGCGCGCTGTTCGCCAGTACCCTGTCCACGATGCAGCTCAACGGCATCAGCTTCAAGGACCCGACGGGCAAGGAGGTCTTCGCCTTGCCGGAGGGCTCGCTCTCCTTCGGCGCGGAGGGCTTCGACCAGGCCAGCGGCCGGCTCGCGCTTTCGATCGCGCACAAGGGCCTCGTCGTCGCCGACCTCGAGCCCAGCATGGAGGACGTGCTGCCCCAGGAGCTGACGCTCAACATCTCCCTCGAAAACCTGCCGGTGCAGGAACTGTGGAAGGGCGCCGTCGACACCTATGCGTCGAGCGCCATGACCTCGGACCAGGGCGCCAGCATGGCCTTCGCCATGTTTCCAGCCCTGCTGCAGCAGGCGCTGATCGCCGGCAAGTCGAAGATCAACCTGACGGACTGGCGGATCGTCGGGCCGCTGGCGCAAGCGCAGCTTGCCGGCACGATCGAAGCCTCGGCGGCGTCGGCGCTGAGCGCCACCGGCAAGCTCAAGCTCGATATCACCGGCCTCGACAAGCTCGTCGACGCGATCAAGACGCAATCGGGACCCGAGGCACCGGAACTCGCGCAGCTCGAGGTGCTGCGCGGATTCAGCAACCGGCAGACCGGCAGCGACGGCACGGTGGTCGATCACTATGACATCGAGCTGACGCAGCAGGGCCAGTTCCTGGTCAACGGCAAGGAATTCCCGCTGCTCGGCGGCGGCGGTGGCGAAATGCCTCCGTCGCAGGACGGCGCCCCCGCGCCCGACCAGGGCACGACGCCGGACAACAGCGGCACCACGAGCAACTGACCGCGCTTGATCTCGGACTCGCCGCCGGCGGCAATTCGATCCGCCGGCGGCGGTTTTCATTGCCGCTGCATGATGCTCAGTCGAAGGCGATCTCGTCGGCGATCTCGTGCCGGACGCCGAGGGCGTCGATGGTCAGGACGATGCGGGCGCCGACGGACTTGCGGCCCTTGAGCTTGCCCGCTTGCGCGGCGGCCCTGATGGCGGTCTCGATCTCGCGCTGCGAGGTGACGCCGACATGCTTCAGGAACTTGCGGATCTCCATGTTGAGAAGGTCTTCGTTCATCGCTGCCTCTCGTGCCGTCTCGATGGCGCGAGAGTACGCGAGCGTGGCGTGCACACCAACCGTGCGGTTAGTGCTGTTCAGACGGCGCGACTGCAGCTAACGTCGGGCCGACCGGATCACCGCGCCGGCAAACGGGGGTAACGAGCGGGACATGGCCAAGGTCGTCATCGTCACCGGCGGCAGCCGCGGCATCGGCGCGGCGACGGCCCGCCTCGCCGCGGCGCGCGGCTACAGCGTGGCCGTCAACTATCTGGGTGCCGCCGATGCGGCGGGCGCCGTCGTGCGCGACATCGAAGCGAAAGGCGGGCGCGCCATCGCCGTGCAGGGCGACACGGCCGACGAGGCGGACGTGGAGCGCCTGTTCGCCGCCGTCGATCGCGACCTCGGGTCGCTCGACGCACTCGTCAACAACGCGGGCATCGTCGGCACCATGAACCGCGTGGAGGACGTGACGCTGGCGACGCTGCGCCGGGTGATGGATGTCAATGTCATCGGCTGCTTTCTCTGCGCGCGCGCCGCGGTGCGCCGGATGTCGACGAACCGCGGCGGCCGCGGCGGCGCCATCGTCAATCTCTCGTCGGCGGCGACCACGCTCGGCAGTCCCAACGAATTCGTGCACTACGCGGCGAGCAAGGGCGCCATCGACAGCTTCACGATCGGCCTCGCCCGCGAAGTCGCCCGCGAGGGCATCCGCGTCAACGCGGTGACGCCGGGCCTCATCGAGACGGACATCCACGCTTCCGGCGGCGATGCCGGGCGGCTGGCGCGGCTGGCGCCGTCCGTGCCGATGGGACGCGGCGGCACGGCGGCGGAAGTCGCGGAGACGATCCTGTGGCTGCTGTCGGACGCCGCCTCCTATGTGACCGGCGCCAACCTGCGCGTCTCCGGCGGGCGTTGATCGCGGCAGGCTTCTTAACCATTTGCGGAGAAGGCTTGTCGGCAAACGGAATCGCGGACGGGCATGGACGATGCAAGACAGCGGCAGACGCTAGGCGCCGCGCCGATGCGTGAGCCGACCGGCGGGGGACCGCTCGCCGACTATCGGGCGCGCCGCCGCGCCGGCGAACTGCAAGGCGACCCGGCGCAGGAACTCGCGGCGGAGAAACTGCAGAGCCTGCACAACGCGCTGCTGCACTACGAACCCGCCGCCGGCCGGCTGGGCTGGCGCGAGCGCCTCGGCCTGGCGCGGCGGCGCGAGGAGCCGCCGCAGGGTCTCTATCTCTTCGGCGGCGTCGGGCGCGGCAAATCGATGCTGATGGACCTGTTCTTCGCGGCGGCGGCGGCGAGGAAACGCCGCATCCATTTCCACGCCTTCATGCTGGAGGTGCATGAGAGCCTGCACCGGCAGCGGCAGGAGGGCCGCGCCGAGGCCGATCCGCTGCTGCCGCTGGCGGCGCGCATCGCCGAGCAGGCGACGCTGCTTTGCTTCGACGAGTTTCACGTCTCGAACATCGCCGACGCGATGCTGCTCGGGCGGCTGTTCGGCGCGCTGTTCGATCTCGGCGTCGTGGTCGTCGCCACCTCCAACTACGCCCCCGACGATCTCTACAAGGGCGGGCTGCAGCGCGAGCGCTTCCTGCCCTTCATCGAGATGCTGAAGGAGCGGCTCGACGTGCTCGAGCTCGACGGCGCCGTCGACTACCGGCTGAGCCGCATCAAGGGTATGACCGTCTACCATCGGCCGCTCGGCCGCGCGGCCAGCGATGCGCTCGCCGCCGCCTTCGCGCGCCTGACCGACGACGCCGCGGGGACGGCGACGACGCTCTTCGTCCAGGGCCGCCGCATGACCGTGCCGCGCGCGGCCAAGGGCGTCGCCTGCTTCGCCTTCGCCGATCTCTGCGAGCAGCCGCTGGGCGCCGCCGACTACATCGCGATCGCCACGCACTTCCACACGCTGATCCTCGACGGCATCCCGCGCATGACGGAAGAGAAGCGCAACGAAGCGCGCCGCTGCATGACGCTGATCGACGCGCTCTACGAGCACAAAACGAATCTGATCTGCGCCGCCGACGATGCGCCGGATCGACTGTACGTGGCGGGCGACGGCGCGTTCGATTTCCGCCGCACGGCCTCGCGTCTCGCCGAGATGCAGTCGATGGCGTATCTCGCGCGGCCGCATCTGACGTGAAAATTGACGAATCTGCGACAGTCGCACTTGATATTGTTGTCGGAAGAGCGTAAGAACACCAGAACTAGTACCGTGTCCGAGTCCATGCAAACGCATCGCCAAGGCAAATTCCCGGACGGGAAAGCGGCAGGACCAGGGGACCTCTGAATGGCACGCAACAAGATCGCTTTGATCGGCGCGGGACAAATCGGCGGCACCCTCGCACTGCTCGCCGGCCTCAAGCAGCTCGGCGACGTCGCGCTCTTCGACATCGTCGACGGCGTGCCGCAGGGCAAGGGACTCGACATTGCGCAGGCGTCGCCGATCGAGGACTTCGACACGCGCTACCTCGGCACCAACAACTACGCGGACATCAAGGACGCCGACGTCGTCATCGTCACCGCCGGCGTGCCGCGCAAGCCCGGCATGAGCCGCGACGACCTGCTCGGCATCAACGCCAAGGTCGTGCGCGAGGTCGGCGCCGCCATCAAGCAACATTGCCCGCAGGCCTTCGTCATCGTCATCACGAATCCGCTCGACGTGATGGTGTGGGTGATGCGCGAGGCCTGCGGCCTGCCGCACAACATGGTCGTCGGCATGGCCGGCGTGCTCGACAGCGCGCGCTTCCGCTATTTCCTCGCCGAGGAGTTCAAGGTCTCCGTCGAAGACGTGACGGCCTTCGTCCTCGGCGGCCACGGCGACACCATGGTGCCGCTCGTCCGTTACTCGACGGTCGCGGGCATTCCGCTACCGGACCTCGTGAAGAGGGGATGGACGACGCAAGCGCGCCTCGACGCGATCGTGCAGCGCACGCGCGACGGCGGCGCCGAGATCGTCGGACTCCTGAAGACCGGCTCGGCCTTCTATGCGCCGGCCTCTGCCGCCATCCAGATGGCGGAATCATATCTCCTGGACAAGAAGCGCGTGCTTCCCTGCGCCGCCCACCTGAAGGGCGAGTACGGGGTGAAGGATCTCTACGTCGGCGTACCGGTAGTACTCGGAGCCGGCGGCGTGGAGAGGGTGGTCGAGATCGATCTGGACGCGTCCGAACGGGCGATGTTCGACAAGTCGGTCTCGGCCGTTAGGGGCCTCATCGAAGCGGTGAGGAAATTGTAGAGAGGAGACCTTGATGAAGAAGACAACTCGTAGGACCACGAAGGCCGCGGCCAAGAAGGCGACCAAGAAGGCGGCGCCGAAAAAGAAGGCCGCGAAGAAGAAGGCAAAGAAGAAGTAGCTCCGGCCAGGGAGCAGTTTCCAACGGCCTGCGGCGGCGGCACCCCGACGTTCTCGCAATTTTGAGGGGGCTCTGCTTGCGCCGACCTCCGAAGCTGGTAGATTACGCGCCAAGCTTCGGCGGCGCGCGTCGGGTGCCGCCGCCACTCGCGTAGCAGCGGCAGGTCGATGAACATCCACGAGTATCAGGCCAAGAGCCTGATGGCCAAATTCGGCGTCGCCGTTCCGCGCGGCGCCGTCGCCTATACCGCCGAAGAGGCCGAAGCGGCCGCCCGCAGCCTGGTCGGCTCGGTCTGGGCGGTCAAGGCGCAGATCCACGCCGGCGGCCGCGGCAAGGCCGGCGGCGTCAAGATCGCCAAGTCGGCGGCCGAGGTGCGCAGCCTCGCCGGCAAGATGATCGGCATGAACCTGGTTACGAAGCAGACCGGCCCCGGCGGGCGCGAGGTGAAGCGCGTCTATATCGAGGCCGGCTGCGACATCAAGCGCGAGCTCTATCTGGGGATGCTGATCGACCGCGGCACCGGGCGCATCACCGTCATGGCCTCGGTCGCCGGCGGCATGGACATCGAGGAGGTCGCCGCCGCCACGCCGGAGAAGATTCTCAAGGTGAGCATCGACCCGGCCACCGGCTTCATGCCGCATCACGCCCGCCGCATCGCTTATGGCCTCGGCCTCGAAGGCGCGCAGGTCGGCGCGGCCGTGAAGTTCATGACCGGCATGTACATGGCCTTCACCCAGCTCGACGCCAGCGTCATCGAGATCAACCCGCTGGTCGTCACCGGCAGCGGCGAGGTGCTGGCCCTCGACGCCAAGATGAACTTCGACGATAACGCGCTCTTCCGCCAGAAGGACGTGGCCGAACTGCGCGACGAGGACGAGGAGGACCCGGCCGAGGTCGAGGCCGGCAAGCACGGCCTCAACTACATCAAGCTCGACGGCAGCATCGGCTGCCTGGTGAACGGCGCCGGCCTCGCCATGGCGACGATGGACATCATCAAGCTCTATGGCGGCGCGCCGGCCAACTTCCTCGACGTCGGCGGCGGCGCCACCAAGGAGCGGGTGACGACGGCGTTCAAGATCATCCTCTCGGACCCGCATGTGGAAGGCATCCTCGTCAACATCTTCGGCGGCATCATGCGCTGCGACGTGATCGCCGAAGGCGTCGTCGCCGCGGCGCGCGAGATCGGCCTGCAGGTGCCGCTCGTCGTGCGGCTCGAGGGCACGAACGTGGAGCTCGGCAAGAAGATCCTGCGCGAATCCGGCCTCGCCATCCTGTCGGGGGAGAATCTCGCCGACGCGGCCGAAAAGGTCGTCAAGGCCGTGCGCGAGGCCGCCTGATGGCCGTCCTCGTCAACGCCCAGACGAAGGTCATCTGCCAGGGCTTCACGGGCGCCCAGGGCACGTTCCATTCCGAGCAGGCGGTCGCCTACGGCACGAAGATGGTCGGCGGCGTGACGCCCGGGAAAGGCGGCACCACCCACCTGGACCTGCCGGTCTTCGATACGGTGGAAGCCGCGGTGCGCGCGACCGGCGCGACGGCGAGCGCCATCTACGTGCCGCCGCCCTTTGCCGGCGACGCGATCCTCGAGGCGATCGATGCCGGCGTGCCGCTCGTCGTCTGCATCACCGAGGGCATTCCGGTCCTCGACATGCTGAAGGTGAAGCGCGCGCTGCAGGGATCGAAGACGCGACTCATCGGCCCTAACTGCCCGGGCATCATCACGCCCGACGAATGCAAGATCGGCATCATGCCCGGCCACATCCATGCGCGCGGCAAGATCGGGATCGTGTCGCGCTCGGGCACGCTCACCTACGAGGCAGTGGCGCAGACGACGGCCGCCGGGCTCGGCCAGTCCACCTGCATCGGCATCGGCGGCGATCCCATCAACGGCACGAACTTCGTCGAGTGCCTGGAGCTGTTCCTCGCCGACGACGAGACCCAGGGCATCATCATGATCGGCGAGATCGGCGGCTCGGCCGAGGAGGACGCCGCGGCCTTCCTGAAGGCCGCCAAGCGCAAGAAGCCGGTCGTCGGCTTCATCGCCGGCGTCACGGCGCCGCCCGGGCGGCGGATGGGCCATGCCGGCGCCATCATCTCCGGCGGCAAGGGCTCGGCCGGCGACAAGATCGAGGCGATGAAGAGCGCCGGTGCGGCGATCGCGGACTCGCCGGCAAGCCTGGGCAGCACCATGTTGAAGCTATTGCAGCGGTAGCCCATCTAACTCGCCGCGGCTTACGAATTCGCAGCTCTGCCCTGCAGCAAGCGTATGGATCGAGTCATGCAGACCATCGACAACAGTATCCTTTCCGGTGCCAACGCGCCCTTCATCGCCGAGCTCTATGCCCGGTTCGTGGAAGACCCGGACGCCGTCGACCCGAGCTGGCGGCAGTTCTTCGCCGAGCTGCAGGACGATGGCCGCTCCGTGCTGCAGGACCTGCGCGGCGCCAGCTGGTCGCCACGGCAGCCGACGGTCATCGTCAACGGCGCCGAGGTCGCGGCGGCGAAGCCGGCGGTCGTCGGTGGCATCAGCGCCGAGGCGGCGCGGGCCGCCGCGAAGGATTCGATCCGCGCGCGCATGCTGATCCGCTCCTACCGGGTGCGCGGGCATCTGGAGGCCAATCTCGATCCGCTCGAGCTGAAGCCGCGCGAACGGCACCCCGAGCTCGACTACCGGACCTACGGCTTCACCGAAGCCGACCTCGACCGGCCGATCTACATCGACTTCCTCCTCGGGCACGAGACCGCGACGCTGCGGCAGATCGTCCAGGCCCTGCGCGAGACCTATTGCGGCAACATCGGCGTCGAGTTCATGCACATCCAGGATCCCGCCCAGAAGGCGTGGATCCAGGAGCGCATCGAGGTCGAGCGCAATCAGACCCGCTTCACGGACCTCGGCAAGCGGACCATCCTCGAGCGCCTGACGGCGGCCGAGCTGTTCGAGCGGTTCCTCGACCGCAAGTACACGGGCACCAAGCGCTTCGGCCTCGATGGTTCCGAGACTTTGATCCCGGCCCTCGAGCAGATCCTGAAGCGCGGCAGCCAACTCGGCCTCAACGAGGTGGTCATCGGCATGGCGCATCGCGGCCGCCTCAATGTGCTCGCCAATTTCATGAGCAAGCCGTTCGCGGCCATCTTCTCGGAATTCCAGGGCAACCCGGCAAATCCCGAGGACGTGCAGGGGTCGGCGGACGTCAAGTATCACCTGGGCACATCGGCAGACCGCGAGTTCGACGGCAAGACGGTGCATCTGTCACTCACCGCCAATCCCTCTCATCTGGAGTGCGTGAACACGGTCGTGCTCGGCAAGGTCCGCGCCAAGCAGATGCAGAAGAAGGACGCCAACCGCGACCAGACCATGGCGCTGCTGCTGCACGGCGATGCGGCCTTCGCCGGTCAGGGCCTGGTCGCCGAAACGCTGGACCTTTCGGACCTCAAGGGCTACCGGGTCGGCGGCACGATCCATTTCATCATCAACAACCAGATCGGGTTCACCACCAACCCGGTGAATTCGCGCTCCGGGCCCTATTGCTCCGACGTCGCGCGCATCTGTCAGGCGCCGATCTTCCACGTGAACGGCGACGATCCGGAATCGGTCGTGCATGTGGCGCGCATCGCCATGGAGTTCCGCCAGCAGTTCAAGAAGGACGTCGTCGTCGACATGTTCTGCTACCGGCGTTTCGGCCACAACGAGGGCGACGAGCCGGCCTTCACCCAGCCGCTCATGTACAAGAGGATCGCCAAGCATCCGACGACCCGCGCGATCTACGGCGACCGTCTGATCAAGGAAGGTACGATCACCGAGGCGGATGCCAAGCAGATCACCGACGGCTTTCAGGCGCGGTTGCAGAACGAATTCGAAGCGGCCGCAAGCTACAAGCCGAACAAGGCAGACTGGCTGGAGGGCGCCTGGTCGGGCCTCGCCATCGCCTCGGGTGACGATCGCCGCGGCGACACCGCAGTCGAAATGGCGACACTCAAGGAGGTCGGGAAGGCGCTCTCCGGTGTGCCGCAGGAATTCAATGCCAACCGCAAGATCCTGCGGCTGCTCGAGGCGAAGAAGGAAATGTTCGAGTCGGGCGAAGGGATCGACTGGGCCACGGCGGAGGCGCTGGCGTTCGGCTCGCTGCTGGTCGAGGGCCACCCGGTGCGCCTGTCCGGCCAGGACGTGGGGCGCGGCACCTTTTCCCAGCGCCATGCGGTGCTCATCGATCAGGAGACCGAGGCGCACTATCTGCCGCTCAACAACATCCGGCCGGATCAGGCGCATCTCGAGGTGATCGACAGCCCGCTGTCGGAGGCCGGCGTCCTCGGGTTCGAGTACGGCTTCAGCTTGGCGGAGCCGCGCTCGCTGGTGATCTGGGAGGCGCAGTTCGGCGATTTCGCCAACGGCGCCCAGGTGATCATCGACCAGTTCATCAGCTCGGGCGAGAGCAAGTGGCTGCGCATGTCCGGCCTGGTCATGATGCTGCCGCACGGGTACGAGGGGCAGGGGCCGGAGCATTCCTCGGCGCGGCTCGAGCGCTATCTGCAGCTCTGCGCCGACGACAACATGCAGGTCGTCAACTGCACGACGCCGTGGAACCTGTTCCACGTGCTCCGCCGGCAGCTGCACCGCAACTTCCGCAAGCCGCTCATCATGATGACGCCGAAGTCGCTGCTGCGCCACAAACTGTGCGTGGCGAAGGTCGCCGACATGGCACCGGGGACGAATTTCCATCGCGTGCTGCACGAGGACGAGCCGCTCTGCGGCGACCGCGACGTACGGCGCGTCGTGCTTTGCTCCGGCAAGGTCTACTACGATCTCCTGGAGGAGCGGACCAAGCGTGGGGTCAAGGACGTCTGCTTCCTGCGCCTGGAACAGCTCTACCCGTTCCCGTCGAAGGCGCTGTCGGCCGAGCTCGTCCTGCGCCCGCAGGCCGAGGTCGTCTGGTGCCAGGAGGAGCCCCAGAACATGGGCGCCTGGACCTTCGTGCAGCCGGAGATCGAGAAGGTCCTGGCCGACATCAAGCACAGGCAGGCGCGGCTTCCCTATGTCGGGCGCCCGGCCTCGGCCTCGCCGGCGACCGGCCTGTTGCGCCGGCACAATCGCGAACAGGCCCAGCTGCTTGACGAGGCGCTGACATTGACGAAGCATTGAGCGGCCAAGCTCCAGGCGTCTGCCCGGCAACGAGGTGGTCATGACAACGAACATCGTGGTGCCCGCGCTGGGCGAATCGGTTACCGAGGCGACGGTCGCCAAGTGGCTGAAGGCGGCCGGCGAGCCGGTGAAGGTGGACGAGCCGCTGCTCGAATTGGAGACCGACAAGGTGACCCTCGAGGTCTTCGCTCCGGCGGCGGGTCTGCTGAGCGAGATCCGCGTCGACGCCGGCTCCACGGTCGAGGTCGGCGCCGTGCTCGGCGTCATCGGCGACGGCGCCACCGCTACTCCGCCGGCACCCGCAGCCAGGGAAGCGCCCAAGGCGCCCGCGAAGGAGCCGGAGAAATCCGCCGCCAAGGCCGCTGCGGCAGCCGAGCCGTTGTCGCCGGCCGTGCGCAAGCTCGTCGACGAGAACAAGCTCGATCCGGCGGCGGTGCCGGCTTCGGGTAAGGACGGCCGGTTGACGAAGGGCGACGTGCTGGCCTTCCTCGAGGCGCGCGGCAAGACCACGATCGCGCCGGCCGCGCCATCGCCGCCGCCGCCGGCGCCCTCCGTCCCGGTGCCGCCTGCCCCGCCGCGGCCGACTGGGCCGCGCGAGGAGCGCGTGCGCATGACGCGCCTCAGGAAGCGCATCGCCGAGCGGCTCAAGCAGGCGCAGAACACCGCGGCCATGCTCACCACCTTCAACGAGGTGGACATGACCAACGTCATGGCGCTGCGCAACCACCACAAGGACGC
>JBKOWC010000175.1:0-11472 GCA_046724215.1 Pseudomonadota bacterium
GCGCCCGCTCCCCCGCCGACCGTCGTTGTCACGCCGCCCCCGCAGCCTGTCGTCGTGGCGGCGCCGGCGCCGCAGCAGGTGATGGTGACCTACGCCCTGCCGGCGGGATTCCCGGCCGCGCAGCAGAGCGCGATCTCGTACTGCCGTGCGCATTACGGCGCGACGAGCGCCGCGATCGTGACGGACGACCACGCCGGCCACGCCACCTTCGCCTGCGTCTCGTAACGAGAGGGAGACACGCCATGAACGCCTTCCGCGTTGCGGTGCTGGCGGCCGTTGCCGGCCTTGCCGCCTGCACCTACGAGACGACCAAGGTGCAGCAGCCGGTGGCGAGGCCCGCGCCGCCGCCGACCGTCGTCTACGAGCCGCCCGCCCCCGTGGTTCAGTCGCCGCCGCCGGCGCCGACCGTCGTCGTCGCGCCGGCGGCGGGGCAGATCGTCGTGACCTACTCGGGGCGCGGCGGGTTCGAACTGGCGCAACAGAAGGCCATGGCCGCCTGCGAGGACCGCGGCTCCGGCGGCGCCCGCCTCGTCACCGACGACGGCGCCGGCCGCGCGACGTTCGACTGCCTGTAGGTCGTTCTCCCCTACAGGCGTATGTCGGGTGCGAGTCGCCTGCGACAGAACGATTGCGTCCCTAAGTCGGGGACGTTAGTCGCAGGTACTCGCATCCGAGGATCTTGCGGTCGGCTTCACGTCGTGCTCCCCGATGCGGATGGCCCGCTCCGCAGGCGGTAGAGGCGAACGGGCGCCGTCATGTTCTTCAGGACCTGCTCGCCCATATCGTCGAAGGCGACGCTGATCTTCCGGTCGACCTCGTCGCGCACCTTGCCCGAGATGCAGATGCCGCCCGGCTCGACCAGCGCCTGCAGCCGCGCCGCGACGTTGACGCCGTCGCCGAAGAGATCGTCGCCCTCGACCACCACCTCGCCCAGATTGATGCCGATGCGCCAGACGATCTGCTGCGCCTCCGGCAGCGACGCGTTCACCGTGGCCATGCGCTCCTGCAGTTCGATGCCGCACTGCACGGCGTTCACGGCGCTGCCGAATTCGGCGAGCACGCCGTCGCCGATGAGCTTGACGATGCGGCCGTCGTGCTGCGCTACCAGGGGCGCCAGGATGGTCTGTTGTCGATCTCTCAGCGCGGCCAGCGTACCCGCCTCGTCCCGCTCCATGAGCCGGCTGTAGCCGACCACGTCGGCGGCGAGAATGGCGGCCAGGCGGCGCCGCACGGGGCCCTCCGCCCTCTGCCCGGACGGCTCGCTGCGCGGACTGACGGAGGAGGGGCCGCGCAGACCGGATGGCACTGGGCAGCCGTTCCCCACGATGAGTTCCCGGCTCCGCTGCTGCGGACGCAGCAGGAAATGGAGAACCGGATGCAGGAAGTAGTGGTCCGATTCGGGCATCGTGCGGCCGGCATGGTCGCTCAGCCCGTGGCCGGGCGGCCTGAAGATCTGGATCCTCTCGGCCGAGTCCGGAACGGCATCGCCGTAGCCGAGCAGGCCGAGTTCGTAGAGCGTTTCGATCGGCCGCGTCGGACCGCCGGCGGAGCCGTCGTCGACGGCATCGCCGTTGCCGCTCGCATACCGCCGATGCGCGGCGTCGGTGTCACCGGGCGTCAGGACGTCGGATGGCAGTCCCCCGACGAACGCCTTGATGTCGAAGCCCGGATCCAGAAGCGGCCGCACCTCGGCCAGGTACTGCTCGGCGATGTCGCGTTCCGCATGGGCGACGGCCTTGCGGATGCTGGCGATGTCGAAGCCCGCTCGCGGCCGGTATTCCAGAAGGACCGTGCCCATGTGGATCATGTCCCGCGGCCGTCCCAGCGTATGGCGATAGAGATAGTCGCCGACCGGCTCGTCCCGGCCCACCCAGGCATTCGGCACGACCTCGATGTCGCCGAAGAACGCCCGCCAGGGATCCGATTTCTGTGCTTGCGGATAGCGCAGCAGATCGGGGTCCAGCCGCGATATCGCGGCCGCGAATATCTGCAGCAGTTCGGCCTTCTCGTATCGGAGCTGCGCCACATAGTCGTAGTACTGCAGGCGCATCTCGTCCGAAAACTGGGCGTAGACGTCCTGCCGGATCGACGTGAACAGGTGCAGGTGGCGGTGCGTCAGGCTGAGCTCGCGCACGGCGCGAAACTGGCCGTACATGCTGTTAAACCAGAGATCGGGGTCGCGCTCATAGTAGTCGTCGAGGTTGTCGAGGAAGACGTGGACCTCGCGGCGTATCAGCTGCAGCAGGTTCTCGAGCAGCTGCAGCTCTTCCCGCACGCGCGCCAGCTGGCCCGGGCGCGCGTCGAGCCTGGCGCCGAGCTCAGTGTAGTACTGGAACGGCCGCTGGGCGTGCACGGTCGTGTTGCTCAGCAGGGCCCCCAGGGTGTCCTTCTGGTCCTTCATCCGCCGCAGGGCGAGTTCGTCGTACCACGATTGCCCGCTGCCGGCCGTTCCGCCGAGGGCGGCCTCGTGCAGGATCTCGTCGCGCAGGTGGTGCACCACCGAGCGCAGGATCGAGTGCTTCCAGACGGCCGTCCAGGCCAGGCTGCTCTCCGACCGCTCCTGCGTCTTGTAGTGGAATTTCTTCCCAACATGGGCCGCGGCCGTGAGCCGGTCGACCGGAAGATCGGGGTCCGACGGGATGCACAGGGCCTCGCCGCGGCGACGCTCGTCGATCGCCTTGCGCAGCAGGACCAAGGTCTTGCCGCATCCCTTCGGACCCACCAGGTAGCGCTTGCCGCTCGATTCCAGGAACGTGCGGATCGCGAAGTTCTCGACGATCGCCGACAGCGTTTCCGGCGTCGCCAGGCCGGCGTCCTCATGGCCAAAATTCCGCGCCATGGACTCCCTATCCGGTGTTTGGCTGGAGCTGCCAGCAGGCTGCCGCCTACTAGATCACCAACGTCGCGCTTTGCGAAGGGTGAACTGGCGTCCACCGTCGCCATGCGTAGGGCGAGCGGCGCTCGCCCATCGTGCGCTCAAATGCCGCCGACTGCGGTTGTGGCGACGGGGCGAGCGTCGCTCGCTCCTACAGTCCGACCTCCGCAAAGGAAAAAGCCCCGACCGAAGCCGGGGCCAAGAGGGTCTCGATCGCTTTTCCGTCGCCGCTCAGTGATGCGATCCCAGCGGGACCGTCACGCCGAAATTCACGCCCGGCGAATAGTAGTAGGCCGGAGGCGGCGGCGCGTAGTAGTAGGCCGGCGGCGGTGCGTAGTAGTAGCGCGGGGGTGGCGCATAGTAGTAGCGCGGCGGCGGCGCGTAGTAATAGGGGTAGGCAGGCGCCGTGGTGAAGCCGAGGGAGAAGGATGCGCCGCCATGATGGTCCGCCGCGGCCGGCGTCGCGACGGCGGCGACCGCAATCAACGCCGCCAACGCCAAACCGAAGCGACCGACGCTTCCGCTCTTGCGGGTGGTTGGCACGAGCTCTTTCATTGACTGCCTCCGATTCCATTGCGCGAGCGCAGGGCTCGCCGCCCATAGATGGCGTCCGCCCGGCAGGCATGCCAGCGGCAGCTGGAGGCAAAACTGTTAGATGCGCATTCATCTCGGGTTAATGCGCGGCTTGTTTCGCGCCCATGCCACGCCCGGCGCTGCGTTCGTGGCGATTCTGAGACGGCCCCGCCTCACATGTGGCGAAACGTCAGCAGACGGAAGCAACGGGCTTGCGGGCCGAGAGCGTCGGGGCACGCCAGCAAACTGAGCAAAGTATGGAAGTCGTATCTGGCCCCAATATCGCTCAATATCGCTCCAGGTGCGATTGGAGAACCCCAATATCGCGCGAATTGATCGCGGCGACCGGGCCGGCGGCGGCGCCGCCCGGATCAGGCCGCGCTCACTTGGCGCCCACGGGCGGCAGGAGGAGGTCGGGCACGCGTTTGAAGTTGGGCAGTTCCTCATAGGGCAGCCAGTCCGGGTTGCCCTTCTCGCCCCGGCGGTTGATCCAGATCGCCCGGATCCCCAGTTCGTGGCAGGCCTGCATGTCCAGCGCCATGCTCATGGCGACGTGGACGGTCGCGTCCTTGGTCACGCCCATGGCGCGATGGCCATGCTCGAAGATCTGCCGCGACGGCTTGTAGGCCTGCGCCTGTTCCGCCGTGATGACGTAGTCGATGGGCACGCCGAGCTTCTCGACGGTGGGGGCGATCAGGTCGTCATCCGAATTCGTGAAGATGGCGAGCTTGTAGCGCTCGCGCAGCCGCCGCAGCGCGCCCGGCACTTCCGCGTGCGGCCCCATCGTCACGATCGACGCCGCCAGCCGTTCGACGTCCTCCTCCGACGGCGCCAAACGATGCTCCATCAGGGCGCTGCGAAAGCCGATTCTGAGGATCGACTTGTAGAGCCGGTGCGGCTTCTCCTGCTCCAGGCGGCGGGAGAGCCTCGAAAACGTGTCGAGAACGGCGCTCGCCTCCCCCGGATCGCGCCGCCCCTGCGACGCCAGGATCCGCCCCAGCTCCCGCAACAGCACCTCCCGCCACTGCACGAGCGTGCCATAGCAGTCGAACGTGATGACCGTCGGCGCCGGCTCCAGGCTGAACATCGCTTCCTCTAACCCCGCCCGTTGCTGTCTCTCATCCATCTCCGGCAACACATACACCCCTTGCAGGGGCGGGTCTAAGACCCGCCCTCTCGACGACGCAACGATCGCGGGCATTTCATCCGGCCGCCCCGCTCATCGGGCGGGCCTGAGGCCCGCCCCTACAGGATTCGCCGCTCGTCGTGACAGGCGTGCACCCCGTATCCCACGAAGTGGAGGAGGTAACTCCCCACGCTGTGTATTGCCTTAGGCCACGCCCCTCACGCCAGCGTGTACCACGTCGCCCGCCCCTTGCCGTGCCGCGCCAGCCGCCCGTCGCGCACGAGGTCGCCGAGCCGCAGCTTGATGGTGCTTCGATGCTGGCCGGTAACGCGGATGATGTCGCCGATGCCGATGCGGCCATGGTCGCGCGCCAGGTCGAGGATCGCCTGCGCCAGCGCCGGCACGGCCGCGCGCATCCGCGTCTCGCCGGCGATCGTCGCCTCCAGCCGCGCCTTCTGCCGCTGCAGCGCGCGCAGGAAGAAGAGCAGCCACGGCTCCCAGTCCGGCCGCGGCTCGGCCAGTGTCCGCTGGGTCCGGCGCAGCGCCAGGTAATAGCCATCCTTGTTCGCCTCGATCACGCTCTCGAGCGAGCCGTAGGGCAGGTAGCCGTAGCCCGCCTTCAGCAGCAGCAGCGTCGTCAGGATGCGCGACAGCCGCCCGTTGCCGTCCTGGAACGGATGGATGGCGAGAAACACGACCGTGAACACGCCGATGACGAGGAGCGGATGCAGCGCCGCATCGGCCATCGCGCCTTGCGTCCATTCGGCCAGCTCCTGCATCCGGAGCGGCGTGTCGAACGGCGTCGCCGTCTCGAACACGATGCCGAGGCTCTTGCCGTCGGTGTCGAACGCCTCGACGTGGTTGGGCAGCGTCTTGTACTGGCCGCGATGGCGCTCATCCTTGCCGCTGTGGCGCAGCAGCATGCCGTGCAGCTGCTTGATGTAGTTTTCGGTGAGCGGAATGTCCGCGAAACTCAGGAACACGCGCTCCATCGCTTCGGCATAGCCGGCCACTTCCTCCTCGTCGCGCGAGCGGAAGGATTGCGCGTCGAGCCGCGACAGCACGGCCTCGACCTCGCGGTCGGAGAGCCGGGCGCCCTCGATCCGCGTCGACGACCCGATGCTCTCGATCGTCGCCATCCGCCGCAGCGCCGCCAGCCGCTCCGGCGCCTGCGTGCTGAGCGCCCGCCACGCCCCCTTGAACTCGTCGATCTCCGCGATCAGCGAGAGGATCTCAGGCGTGATCCGAAGGGTGGCGATGTCGATCGGCATGGGCCAATGTTCTGGCCAATTATAGCCGATCTTGGTCGATTATGTCCAATTACCCAATCAAGTGACCGAGATGCTCGGGGCTCGCAGCGCTCGATAGCGTCTCGCCGAGGATCTGCATCTCCACGGACGTACCTACACGACCGAAGTGGAGCCGGACCAGCGTCAAGGTTGCTGCGAGGTGTGCAACAAAGGCACCGTTACCGGTGCTCTTGTTCTAGCCGGGTGGATATAGTGGCGAGCTGCTGCAGCAACGACTACGCGTGGAGGCCTGTCATGGGCAACCGAATCATCGCCATCCTCATTGGTCTTGCACTCGCCTCGAGCCCAGCATTCGCCGGTCAGGACGCCGAGTGCAAGGTCGGCAACCCGCCGCCACGGACCGTGTCCGATGCGGCGGCGACAGCGCTGTTCTCGGACGCCACGATCAAGGGCACCGTCTGGTTCTCGCCGAGCGAGAGCCACCCGTACGCCGCCTATCATGGAGCCGATGGGTCGCTCACGAGTGCCATGAACGGCGCCGTGCACAAGGGCACCTGGAAGATGGGGGACGGCGTCATGCACGTCCATTTCACGGACGATGCACGTGGCGGCTGCTATTATATCGTTGCGGAGGGCAATCACTACGTGGTGGTCAACACCGCCGTATTCTCGACGACGCACTCGGTCGAGAAGTCGGCTGCCGTTACCCAGGCGACCATTAAGCCCGGCCGCGATCCCACAGTTCCAGTGCAGTAACCTGTCTGATTACACCTAGCGAAACAGGGTCAGAGTAAGATTTCCGTTCACGGCCTTAGTAACCGCTGAAACATCTGTCGAACGCCTCCTCGATCGCCGGCACGTCGTCGGCGCTCAGGCACAGCGGTGGGACCATCCGCAGGATGTTCCGGTTGGCGCCCGACTTGCTGACGACGAGGCCGTGCTCGCGGGTCTTCTCGAAGATGTCGGCCGTGATCTTGGTCGCCGGCGTCTTCGATTTCCGGTCCTCGACGATCTCGATGGCCTGCATCAGGCCGCGGCCGCGCACTTCGCCGATGATCTCGTATCTCTGATGCAGGCGGTCGAGCACGGCCCGGATGCGCCGTCCGACCAGTTTCGCGTTCTCCTGCAGGCGGTCCTCCTCGATGACCTCAAGCACGGCGCGGCCGGCCGCACAGGACATCGGGCTGGCGCCATAGGTGTTGAAGAAGAACTTCGCCGCCAGGCTCTCGGCGACCGGGCGCTGGGCGACCACGGCGGCGAGCGGAAAGCCGTTGCCGATGCCCTTGGCCATCACGACGATCTCCGGCACGATGCCGTGCGCCTCGAAGCCCCAGAAATGGTCGCCGGTGCGCCCGAAGCCCGATTGCACCTCGTCGACGATCATGACACCGCCGCGCTCGCGCACCTTCTTGGCGGCGGCCGCGAGATAGCCAGCGGGCGCCTCGACGATGCCGCCATAGCCCTGGATCGGCTCGACGATCATGCCGGCGAGCTTGCCGCAGGTCGCGTACTGGATCGTGCGGTCGATCTCGGCGAGATAGGCCGCGGTGTCGTCGCCGTAGACGCCGCGATAGGGATCGGGATTGGCGATGTGGTGGATGCCGGCCAGGAGCGGGACATTGTGCCGGAATCCGCTGATGCCGGTGAGCGACTGGGCGCCCATCGTGGCGCCGTGATAGGCATTGCGGAAGGCCAGCATCTCGCGGTTACCGGTATGGCTCTGCGCCATGATGAGCGCGAGGTCGACGGCCTCGGTGCCGCTCACCGTGAAATGCACCACCCAGTCATGCCCGGCCGGCATCTTCGCCGCCAGCTCCTCGGCGAAATGCGCGGGCACCGGATGATAGAACATGGTCGTGCAGTGCTGCAGCTGATCGATCTGCTCCTTCACCGCGGCCGTCACCTTCGGATGCGCGTGGCCGACGGAGATGCAGACGTTCATGCCGAGCAGGTCGATGTACTTCTTGCCCTTCTCGTCCCAGAGGTACTGCATCGCCCCGCGGCTGAAGATGAGCGGCGTGGCGTACGGCACGAAGGCGCGCTGCGATGCCGCGTAATACTTGTTGCGACGGGCGACGATGGCGTCGGCGGACCACTCGGTGTCCATGCGAACCCCCCGGTTGGAGGCCCCATCAATAGCACCGTGCGACCGGGAGGAGTCGCCCGGAAACGACGAATCGACAGATCGAGTTCGCTCGACCGAGTCTGGGCGGCGAGAGGCACGGGCTGCGCCCGCCCGCTTATCCGCCGCGCCGGTCGCCCTAATCCCCTGGCCTCGAGCGGGCGCCCTTGCCTATAGTAAGGGATGGACCGCGCCGCCCTCATTGCAACCTTGAAGACATACGATGCCGCTCTCCGCCACAATGGAGCCACGGGCCTTTACATCTTCGGCTCCCGGGCCCGGGGCGATCAGCGGCGCGACAGCGATCTGGACCTCTTCATCGACTACGACCCGGAAACCAAGGTCCCCGATATTTTCCGACTCATGCAGATCGAGGACGAAATCAGCGAGCGGCTCGGCATGCCCGTCACGATCACCACCAGGAACGCATTGCATCCCTTGATGAAGGGCGCCATCGAGCGAGAAGCCATCCGCGTGCTGTGATGGCCCACGACCCGATCATCGCCATTCGCGATGTTCTCGCCGAGATCGAAATCCTGGACGGCATCGCCGGGCGCATGACGCTGCAGGCGTTCAAGGCCGATCCTATCGTCAGGCATGCTGCGGCATACGCGATTCAGATCATCTCCGAGGCCGTGCGCCAAATTCCCGACGCGTGGCTGGCTGACTATCCGACCGAACCTTGGACTCAGATCAAGGGCATCGGCAACCGAATCCGCCACGAGTATTTCCGGCTCGACGACGCGATCCTTTGGCAGGTCATCACGCAAGACAGTCACGCTCTCAAGACGGTGATGCAGGCAATGCTCGATCGGCACGTCACGTCGCGATCGGACGACGCTTGACCGCCTCGACGCCGCCTCGGCAATGGCCGCGCGGCGCTGCCGTCGATCCGGGCAGGTCGCGGTTCGCTCACCGGCGGTGGATTTTCTGACGAACCTCCGCGGCGCTGACGCTATCTCCGCGCTCGACCTCCGCGATCGCCGCCAAGAGGGCCGCTTCGTCTTCCGGGTCGAGATCGAAGGTTTCTCTGCCTTCGCTGGCGAGCACTGTGACCTTCGTGCCCTCGGGCAGGGAGTCGTCGTCGATCTCGATCTTGCCGCTGCGCACTCTGCCGGTCGTGATGATCATGCCTAACTCCTATCTCGCCGGGTCGTCGATCGCGGGAAAGCGATCCGCGGGCGGCAGCGGGCCGAGCGCGCGCAATGCGGCGATGAAATTCCGTTTCGCGACCGGCTCGATGATCAGACGATGGCCTTCCTTGGTGATGCGAGCCGCATTGCCCCGCAATTCGAAATTGCGAGGGATGCGAATCACCTGAGTGCGGCCGCTTCTGAGCAGCTTCACGACGCGGGTTACCCCTGGTATCGATCGTTTCGTCATGTGGCGTAGCATCGGCCTCGGCAGATGCCGTCGCAAGGACCAGGATCATCGGTGCGCGGCACCTTCGCCTTCAATACGGCTGCCCATCCTTGCGCACGTACCGCGCCTCGCCGTCGATCCAGCGCACGGCCATGTCGATGTCGGAATAGTCGACCTCGTCGCCGTTCGTGCGGTCGCCGACTTCGAGGAGGAGGGCGTCGGCAGTGCCGCGGTTGACGAGGTGGTGGCCGTCGGCCTTGCCGGCGGGAAAGCCGGCCGCCATGCCGGCGGAAAGCAGCTGCTCACCGCCGTCCGTCACCAGCACCACCTCGCCCGCCACCACGAAGACGAACTCGTCCTGCCGGCTGTGCCAGTGCCGCTGCGAGGACGCGCAGCCCGGCGGCAGCCGCATCAGGTTGACGCCGAAGTTCTTGAGGCCGAGCGCGTCGCCGAGCCGGCGCCGCTCGCGGCTCGCCACCAGCGCGCGGAACCGTATCGGATAGTCCGAGCCGACCCGCGGCTCCACGGTCGCCGGATCGAGTGCGGGCAGTCGCGGCGGCGTGCGGTCTTTCATGGCGTCCTCCCTTTTCAGGCCGTAAGTGGCGATCATACTTGACAGAATAACCATTGTTCTTGTATTGTTCCAGAGCTATTTTGCTCCGCTCTTGGACATCGTGGATAGGCAGAGCACCAAGCCGCCGGCGCCGGGGCGGCACGGGTCGCGCACCCCTACGAGATGTCGGCCATCCAGCGGCAGCGGCGCTCCGCCCCTCTGGACATGGGGTCCATCCGTCACTTTCGCGGCAAGCCGGACGCCTCCGCGTCCTCCGCGGCTCCGCGTGAATCCAAACCTGGGGAACGCCGGTTCCCGCTTGGCATGGGGTCCATCGTTCGATTTTGCGAAACGCCGCGGATCCACCACCCAGCTGTCGTCCCGGCCAAAGCCGGGACCCATAGACACCGGCCGCTGGAATATGGGCCCCGGCTTTCGCCGGGGCGACACGCCAAGAAGAAGCGGCGCCGTCCGACGGCGACTCCTCGCTGGACATGGGGTCCATCGATCGAATTCTGGGCTCGGGGATTCGAACCAGCCGATGCGTAAGGTTATTTTGCACAAATCGAGGTCCGCCGGAGCGGCGGCCAGAGATCATTCTCCGCTGGGCATGGGGTGCATCGCTCGTTCTCGCGTTGACCCGCCACCTCAGGCCGGCACCGCCACCTTGTCGACCAGGCGGGCGCCGCGGGAGGCCATGAAGTAGAGGCCCATATAGTGGGTCACGTCCTGCGGGTGCGCGGCCTGGGCGCCGAGGCCGAGTTTCTCGGCCACCGGCCGCGGCAGGTCGTAGGTGGCGCAGCCGCCCTCATAGACCAGGATGTCCTTCAGGCTCGGCATCAGGTCATGGTTGCGGGCCGAAAGGAACGTCAGCACGAAATCCATGACGCAGATGTCCGTGCAGATGCCGACCACGAGCACGGCCGCGAGCCGGTGCTCGTTCACCCAGTCGACCACGCGGTTGCGCCCGTCCTTGGTGATCGAACCGACGAAGCCGTTGATGCAGTCCTTCCGCACCAGCGTCGTGTGCCGGTCCTGCTCCAGCCAGAGCAGCTGCGGCACGAGGTTCTCCTCGCCCGTGCCGGCCTCGCAGTGGGGCGGGTAGGGCGGTTCGGGCTTGCCCGGCACGTGGGTGTCGAGGAAGGCGAGGATCGGCCGGCCGCTGCCGCTGAAGGCGCGCGCCAGCCGGTCGGTCTCCGCGACCATCTGCGTCACCTGCGCGTTCGGCGCCGGCGGCGCCAGGTAGCCGGCGCCCACCGTGGCGAAGCCGTTCACCTCGTCGACGATGACGAGCCCGGTCTTCGGAGCACCCAGCGTCAGCGCCTCGAGCCTGATCGGCATCGCCGCGCGCAGCTGGCCGACCAAGCCCGTGCTGTCCGGTATCGGCGTGTCCATGGAGTCACCTGCGCTTCCGTTGATGGCCAATGATCGGATTCGCCGCGACGAGAGGCAAGTGAGTCCTGTAGGGGCGGGTCTCAGACCCGCCCGACGGTGGATCGAGCGGGGAAGGTTTCCGCCGTCATTCGCATCGGCGCGAGGGCGGGTCTAAGACCCGCCCCTACATATGCATGTGACCGCGACCGCCAGGGCCTTGCCAGTCGCGCCGGGCGC
>JBKOWC010000073.1:0-4861 GCA_046724215.1 Pseudomonadota bacterium
GACAAACTGCACCCCTATCTATGGCGCGATGGCAAGACGTTCCCGCAGAACGACCAGACGCAGCGCCAGCTGCTCGACGACGGGGAGATCGACATGTCGCTCTCCTTCAATCCCGGCGAGGCATCGTCGGCGGTCGCCCAGGGTCTGCTCCCGAACACCGTGCGCACCTACGTCCTCGATGGCGGCACCATTGGAAACACACATTTCCTCGCCATCCCGTTCAACGCTGCGGCGAAGGAGGCGGCGATGGTCGTCGCCAACTTCCTGCTCTCGCCGGAGGCGCAGCTGCGCAAACAGGATCCCGCCATCTGGGGCGACCCGACGGTGCTCGGCATGGACAAGCTCGATCCCGCCGACCGGCAGAAATTCGACCGCCTCCCGCTCGGGATCGCCACGCTGTCGCCGGCGGCCTTGGGGCGCACACTGCTCGAGCCGCATCCGTCTTGGATGACACGCATCGAGGCGGCGTGGCGCGCGCGGTACGCGCGGTGACCGATGCCGTTGTTCGCGTCCCGCGTGGGCGGCGCGGCCCCGATCTGCTGACGTTACTGCCGTCGATCACGCTCGCTCTCTTCCTTGCTCCCGTCGGGGCCGGCCTCCTGGGCACATGGCTGCCGGCGTTCGGCTGGCTGCCGTCGCTCGGCGGCCATTCGGCCACCCTGGCGCCGTGGCGCGCATTGCTGGGTGCGCCCGAGTTGCCGGGCGCCGTCCGACTGACGCTGACGACCGGTATGCTGGCCAGCGCCGCATCCTTTCTCGTCACCATCGGGTTCTGCGCGGCCGCCCATGGCACGCGCGCCTTTCACGCCGTCGAACGGGTCCTGGCTTCCATACTCGCATTGCCGCATGCCGCGGTTGCGTTGGGCCTGGCCTTCCTGATCGCCCCCAGCGGCTGGCTCGCCCGGCTGCTGTCGCCTTGGGCAACCGGCTGGCTGGCGCCGCCCGCCCTGGCGACGGTGCAGGATCCCTGGGGCATGGCGTTGACGCTTGGACTGGTCGCCAAGGAGGTCCCCTACCTGCTGCTGATGACGATCGCGGCCAGCGCCCAGGTCGAGGCCAAGGAGAGTCTCGCCATCGCGCGCAGTCTCGGCTATGGCCCGACGACAGCCTGGCTCAAGGGCGTCTTGCCGCGCGTCTACCCGCAGATTCGCATGCCGATCTACGCCGTGTTGGCCTACAGCCTGTCGGTCGTCGACATGGCCCTCATCCTGGCGCCGGCGACGCCGCCGCCCCTGGCGCCCCTGCTCCTGCGCTGGTTTGCCGCGCCGGATCTCGACCAGCGCTTCACGGCGGCGGCCGGCGCGACGTTCCAGTTTCTGCTCGTCGCCGGCGCGATCGCCGGCTGGCGGCTCCTAGAGGAAGTCGCCGCCCGGGCGGGCCGCCGATGGATCGCTGCCGGGCAGCGCGGCAACGGCGGCAACGTGCCCCGCGCCCTCGTCACCGCCGGCATGATCATTCTCCTGGTGCTGGCGGCCGGCAGCCTGGCCGCCAATGCGATCTGGTCGCTGGCCGATCGCTGGCGCTTTCCGGCCGCACTGCCGACGGTTTGGACGCTGACGAACTGGCAGCGCCATGCCGGCGATCTCGGCGGCCTCGTGCTCACCACAGCCACGGTGGGCATCGCGGCCACCTCCTGCGCCCTGGTGCTGGCGCTCGGCTGCCTCGAAAACGAGAAACGGCATGCGTTGCGCTTTTCCAACCGGGGCTTGTGGCTGATTTACACCCCGTTGCTGGTGCCGCAGGTCTCGTTCCTGTTCGGCCTGCAGGTCCTGCTTGTCTCCATTCACCTCGACGGCACTTGGGTCGGGCTGGTCTGGAGCCATCTGCTGTTCGTGCTTCCCTACGTCTTCCTGTCGCTCGCGGATCCCTACCGGAGCTTGGATGACCGCTATGCCCGCTCGGCGCTGTGCCTCGGCGCCGCACCGAACCGTGTCTTCTGGCAGGTCAAGCTGCCCATGCTCCGGCAGCCGGTGCTGGTCGCCCTCGCCGTGGGCTTTGCCGTGAGCGCCGCCCAATACCTGCCGACCCTGTTCGCCGGGGCGGGCCGCTTCGGCACCCTGACCACCGAGGCCGTCAACCTGGCGGCCGGCGCCGACCGGCGGGTGATCGGCGTCTATGCGCTGGCCCAGGCTCTGCTGCCGCTGCTCCCCTTCGCCTTCGCCGTGCGGCGGCGCGCCCGGCGGCCGGCATCGGCCGCCGCGGGCTGCCGATGACCGATTCGGGACTCATGCTGGACGGTGTCTATGTCGGGCTCGGCCCCCACCTGCTCATCCCGCCGCTGAGCCTGGTCGTGGCTCCCGGCGACGTGGCCACGGTCATGGGCCCGAGCGGATCCGGCAAGTCCAGCCTGCTCGCCTATCTCTGCGGCACCCTCGACCCCGCCTTTCGGGCCGGCGGGCGTATCAGGCTGGACGGGGTCGACGTGACGGAGCTGCCGCCGGAGCGTCGCCGCATCGGCATCCTGTTCCAGGACGACCTGCTATTCCCCCACATGAGCGTGGCTGAAAACCTGGCGTTCGGCCTGGGAGCGGAACTGCGCGGCCGCGCCGCGCGACGCGCCCGCATCGAAACGGCGCTCGCCGAGGCCGGTCTGGCCGGTTTTGGCGACCGCGATCCGGCGACGCTCTCGGGCGGCCAGCGGGCGCGCATTGCCTTGCTGCGAACGTTGCTGTCGCGCCCCCGGGCGTTGCTGCTCGATGAGCCCTTCGGCAAGCTGGACGCAGCGCTTCGCGCGCGCTTCCGGCGCCTCGTCCTCGACCACGCGCGCCGGCAGCAGCTGCCGACCCTCCTGGTAACGCACGATCCCGACGACGCCGCGGCCGCCGGCGGGCCGGTGATCGCGATCCCGCTCGCCCCGCTGTCCGCCGGGGAAGCCGGCGATCCCCGACCGGCAACAAATCCTAGCCGGTCACAGGCGAGTGGCAAAAATGCAACAGCCGAGGAAAATCCGCCCATCGGACCCGTTTCCCGGTCGTCGTTCCGTTGACGACGACAGCTGACGCAGGCAAATTTTCGCTGGAATCCTAGGTGGTTTTGCCATTTTCTTAGTGGGGGTCGATACGGCTAGTAAGGGACGGTCGTGCGCTTCTCGCGTTGACCCACGCGGGGGGTGCATACTACCAAGGTGTCGATGGGCCTAAGGTAATGCCGAAGGCTGGCTTACGGAGGGGGATTGATGAGATTGCCAAAAATAGTCGGCGTCCTCGCGACGTTCGGCCTGCTGGCCGGATGCGCGAGCGACATCGAAAAAATCCGTGGGGTGCAAGCGACAGGCGGTACGCCATTCACGCAGGCGCTGACCGAAGAATACCGGCAGTTGGTTGATTCCGAAGTGGCCGACAACGACTGGCAGGACAGCAACTATTTCGCGCGCGAAGGATTGACCTCCGCGAGCGGCGAGCTCGTCCTGCCGGAGGAACTCGGCAACTGGGATCTGCCGCCCGAGCAAGTCGATGAGTTGAGCGCCGCGCGCGGCCGTCTGATGGCGGCGTTGGACAGCGGCGCCCGCGACAGCAATCCGAAGGTGGCCGCCCACGCGCAGAAGAGCTTCGCGTGCTGGGTCGAGGAAACCGAGGATCTCCAGACCGACAAGGCGAAAGCCTGCCGCGATGAATTCCTGAAGGCTATGGACGAGCTGGCGAACAAGCCCGTCGCCTCCGCAGAGCCGAACAAATACATCGTGCTCTTCGACTTCGACAAATCCAACATCAACAGCGCCGGCCAGGCGATGATCGACCAGATGCTCGCCGATGCGGGCAAGACCGGCCTGGCGAACGTCCACATCTCGGCGACCGGCCATGCCGATCGCGCGGGCACCGAGGAATACAACATGGCGTTGTCACTGCGGCGCGCCGACGCGGTCCGCGAGGCGCTGCTCAAGGGCGGCGTCGCGGCCGATGCGATCACGGTCGCGGGACGCGGCGAGAGCGAGCCGGCAGTGCCAACAGCCGACGGCGTCAAGGAGCAGGCCAACCGTCGCGTAGAGGTCATCCTGCAGTAGTGCGGCAGGCGGGCACTGGCGCATCAGTGTCGCCTTCAACGGTGTAGGAGCGGATTGGGCGGTTCTTCGAGGGGTTTGGTTCCGATGGCAGTGCTACGTTTCTTGACTTCAGTTCCTGATGCGGCGCGCTTGCACGGCAAGCGGCGGCAAGCCTAGTGAGGGAGGGATTTATGCGACTATTGACGATGATCGGCGCTCTTGGGGTGCTCGGTATCTTGGCGGGCTGCACCACCAACATCGCGAAGATGGAGAGTGTCCAGGCAAGTGGCGGGACAGCCTTCACGCAGGCGTTGACCGAGGAATATCGGGCCTTCGTCGCGGATGAGAAGGCGGAGCGCGACTGGCACGCCGCCGACTACTTCGCGGTCAAGGGCCTCGCGGCGGCGGGCGGCCAGGTGGTGCTGCCCGAAGAAGTGCCGCAGGCCGGCGACCACACGCAGGCGCTGACCGACGGCCGCGCCAGGCTGATCGCGGCGCTCGACGGCGGCTGCCTGGACAGCAGCGGCAACGCCATCCCCTGCCGGGACGGCAACCCACCGGTGGCGGCGAAGGCGCAGGTTGCCTTCGATTGCTGGCAGCACGAGGCGCAGGAAGATTTCTGGTACGAGAACCTGACCGACGACCACGTGAAGCCGTGCCGCGACAAGTTCGAGGCGGCGATGGCGGAACTGGGACACAAGGTGATGGCGGCGGCGCCGAACACCTACATCGTGCTCTTCGACTTCGACAAGTCGAACATCAACAAGGCCGGTCAGGCGGTGATCGAACAAGTCCTGGCCGATGCCCACAAGATGGGCACCGTCCACGTGACCGACACCGGCCACACCGACCGCGCCGGCACGGAAGAGTACAACATGGCGC
>JBKOWC010000019.1:0-5135 GCA_046724215.1 Pseudomonadota bacterium
TGAACGCCTTCGCCCAGCGTCAGTACCCCGACCGCATGACCGGGCTGATGCATGTCGACGAGGCGATGGCGGGCAGCGCGCCCGAGCTCGCCAAGGTCGACCATGCCTTTGGCGCGCTGCAGCTCCGGGGTCTCTACTTCAGTGTCGATTCGATGAGCCGGCACGGCTTTCCCTGGCCCTTAGACGCGCCGGAGATGGCGCCGTTCTGGGAGAAGCTCGCTCGCCTGGGCATCGTGCTCTGCCTCGAGCTGACCGCCGGTCCCAGCTACGACAAGGCGGGCTACATGGGCCATATCGCAGCGCTCGGCCGGATACTGGCGCGCCATCGCGACCTCCGCCTCCACCTGGCGATGAGCCCGCCAGTTGCCTTCTTCGCGAGCCACGGCCGCTACGCGTTCCCCGAGGAACTTTTGGCCGTCTACCGCCACGAGCCGTTGGTGCTCGAGGTCACCTTTCCGATCACCTACGGCGGCGTCTGGGACTATCCCTATCCCGAGGCGCAGGCGCTGATCGAAAGCCTGCGCGACCAGTTGGGAGCGGGCCGCCTGGTGTGGGGTTCCGACATGCCGAACGTCGAACGCTTCTGCACCTACAGGCAATCGCTCGACTACGTGCGGAACTACTGCCCGTTCCTGACGGCACGGGAGAAGGATCTTATCCTGGGCGACAACTGCGCGGCGTTTTACGGGATCGGCCAGCGGCGCGCATCGGGCGAGGGGTAGGAAGCCGGAACCGAACGACCGTCCAACACGCCAGAGGACGCGATGGGAAATTCGAGGACGAACGTTGCGGCCATCCTCGCCTTCGTGGTGTCGGCCATCGCGAGCACTGCCGGCGGCCAGACCGTGGCGCAGGGGACATTGAGCCCCGACCCCAGAACGCGCTGCGCACAACTCGTGGAGTTCTGGCAGTTCCATGGCGGCAGCAAGAGCGAGGGCAGCGGCGGCGCCGACATGGCCCGCAAGAGCGCCGAAGTCGATTGCGGGGCCGGCCGCTACGAACGGGGCATCCGCACGATGGAAGACCTGCTGCGGCGCAACGGCTACACCGTGCCGTCGTCCAGTCCGGGGAGTGGCGGCTGACGCATCTCGCTTGAGTCTTCGCTCAAGACCTCATGGCTTCGCTCATCGTGCCGAACTGGGCGCTGCCGACTGTTCGAGCTTCCATTTGCGACCCAGATGGCGCCGCCAAGCGATGCTCCAGACGACGAGAAGAGCGGTCGCGAGGAGAATGTAGGGCGCCGCGAGCCAACCCATCGTCGACGGCGCCGCGAGGCTATAGGCGATCACCGCAACCATGAACACGACCAGGATCCTGGATTGGGTTCGCATGTACCTCGGCCCGTAGATCGGCCCCAGGTCGCCGCCGGGCGCGACTCTGCGTTCGAACCAGGGGAGCTTCGGCATCTGGTTGATCGCCAGGAGGGACATGATCGCCAGCAGGATGCCCAAGGTCCGGCCGATCGCCGAAAGGTCCAAGGGCATGTCCATGCCAAGGCTGGCAACGACGAGCACGCCTTGCAGCAACAGCAGGCCACCACAATAGCCGATCGAGAGGAACTTTCCCCATTTGCGCCAAGGCTGGAGCTTTGCGTCGTCTGCTGTTGCGCCACGGCCGTCCCAGTATAGGGCACCGACGACCAGCGCACTGGAGGCAGGAAAGACGAACAGCAACAGCGATGGCAGAGCGGCTCCGTTGTGGACCGCGAGTGTGGTCCCGTCGTCCAGCGTTATGATCCGCCACACTGCCAACGCGAGCATCAGGGCGACGAGTACCGCGCATGCGAGAGCCGTCTTTCGGTCGATCACTTGACCCTCCTGGTCGCCAGCTTGAGCTTCCCGCCTGCGCGAATGCCGACGCCGACTGTTTCGGCAAAGCTCAGCAGCGCGTCCTCGAGCACGGAAAGCTTGAGACTGTAGGTGACCGACGTTCCGAGCTTTTCCGACTCGACCAGGTCGGCCTCGCGCAGGACCGCGAAATGGGCCGAAAGCGTCGGCTTGGCAGAATTGAAGTGCTGGGCGATCTGGCCCGCCGTCATCGGCCGTTCCCTCAAGAGCTGCAGGATTCGCCGCCGCGTCGGATCGGAAAGCGCCTTGAAAACGAGGTTCATATTTAGATGATTAGCTAATAATGGAACGTTGTCAAGCGGCAAAGTCCGGCTCGGGCAGGCGACCGTTGGTCTCCCTGCCGATCGCCGTCCACATGCGCCACCGGACGCTTTGGTAGGCTCAGGACGTGCGCGCGCCCCGACCGACGTCAGCCCTTCCGCTTGCGGTAGATCTCAGTGATCTCCTTCTCGCCCCAGGCGATCGCCTGGTCCAAGGTCATGCGGCCGGTCGCGTACTGCGCGAACATGTCGGGGAGGATGTAGAGGTCCCAGACCTGCTGCGAGGCGGCGGTGGTGGGGCCGGGCCACGATGGCGGCACCGTGACCTTGGCGACATCGGGGATATGCCGGTACTGCGGATCGCTCTTGTAGACCGGATGGCTAATGAGGCTGTTGAGGAACGGCATGTTGAAGCCGTGGCCGGCGTCCACCCATTTGGCCTGGTTGTCGGGCTGGAAGTGGAAGCTCAGGAAGTCCTTGGCCAGCGGGATGTTCTTCGAGAAGTTCCAGATGCCGACACACCAGAATCCGGTCGTCGCGAAGCGGCCCTGGGGCCCGCGCGGCGTATTGATGTGGTCGATCACCTCGGCGATCGGCTGCTTGGTGCCGGGCACGACCACCTTGTCCTTCTTCGCCGATTCGAAGGCGCTGATCGGGTTGTGGATGGCGATGCACTTGCCGGCGTTGAGACAGCGGTTGTTGCTGGCGTCGTCCCATGCCAGGACCTCGGGGTCCATCGCCTCGTTGTAGAGCCGCTTCACGAACTCCATCGCCTCGCGGGTCTGCGGCGAGTTGATCGTCACGGTCTCGCCGTCCTTGGCGACGTAGGTTCCGCCGTAGGACCAGAGGATCGACAGCAGGGTCACGTTGGCGTCGCCGCTGTGGCCTATCGCGGTGCCGAACGGATGGCCGATGGCCTTGCCCTTCTTGCCGATGCGCAGCCAGTCCTCCCAGGTGTCGGGAACCTCCGTCTCGCCGATCTGCTTCATCAGGTCGGTGCGGATCGCCATCGGGAAGGGCGGCTGCCACCACGGCAGCAGCGTCCACTTGCCGCGGATCAGGTAGTCCTCGGGCTTGAGCCAGCCGCCGTTCTTCATCCCGACCTCTTTGGCGAGGTCGGCGAGGTCGACGAGGTAGTCGAAATAGAGGTCGGCGTCGCCCAGGCCCGGGCCGAGCGCGGTCAGGTCGTGGCCAGACTTCGCCTGCACCTCGGCGGCTTTCTTGGTCTGCAGCTGCAGGTGCGCGATGATGTCGAGCCTGGTCTTGACGTTGTTCTGCTTGCCCCATTCCTCGAGCTGCCGTTTCAGCTCCTTGTCCGTATCCGGCACGAAGCTGGCGATGGTGAGGAAGGTGAGCTCGCGGGTCTGCGCAATGGCCGGCCCCCGGCCCGAGGCGAGCACGCCGGCAAGACCGGCGGCGCCGCCGGCTGCGCTGCGCAGGAACTGCCGGCGGCGCTGCCGGCGCGGATGGACGGATGTCGCCATGTCGTTTTCCTCCCTGTGTTGGCGCTTCACTGTGTGGCGGGTCCGGCCTTTGCGGCGCCGGCCCGCATGGTTGCTTACGCTACTTGATGGCTCCGGAGGTCAGGCCGGAGACGTAGTAGTCGAGGAAGAACACGTAGGCGATCACGATCGGGATCGAGCCGATGCAGGCCCCGGCCATGAGCGCGCCCCAGTAATAGATGTCGCCGCGGATCAGCTCGGAGAAGACCCCGACAGTCATGGTCTTGAGCTCGGCCGGCGAGACAAACACCAGGGCGTAGAGGAACTCGTTCCACGATAGCGTGAAGGCGAAGAGCGCGGCGCAGATCAGGCCCGGCACCGCGGCCGGCAGCAGGATGAACAGCATGCTCTGCAAGCGGTTGCACCCGTCGAGCATGGCGCATTCCTCGATTTCCTTCGGTACCGTGCGGAAGTAGCCCATGAGCAGCCAGGTGCAGAACGGGACGAGGAAGGTGGGGTAGGTCACGATCAGCGCCCACAGGGTGTCGGACAGCCCGAGCCAGTTCACGACCGACGTCAGCGGCAGGAAGAGCAGCGTCGGCGGCACCAGGTAGGTGATGAAGACCGCGACGCCGAAAGAGTCGGACCCCGGGAAGCGCATCCGCGCCAGCGGATAGGCGGCGAGCACGCCCAGGACGACCGAGATCACCGTCGCCGACACGCTGACGATGAGGCTGTTGGCGAACCAGTCCCAGAACGGCGTCTCCGCCGACAGCAGCTGGTAGTGGCTGAGGGTCGCCCCGTCCGAGATCCAGAACGGGACGGAGCCAACATCGTAGAGCTCCGAGTTGCTCTTGAACGAGGTCACCAGCATGAAATAGAGCGGGAAGAGCGCGAACAGGATGTAGGGCAGCACCGGCAGGTAGACGGTGAAGATCGGGGCGATGGCGCGCATCCGGCGCGCTCTCGTCGTCCTGGTCCGGCTGATCGCGATGGCGCTACTCATAGATCGCCGCCTTGCGCATCAGGCGCAGCTGCAGGAACACCACGGCCAGCAGGATCGGGAACAGGAACAGCGAGACGGCGGCGCCCAGCCCGATCTCGCCGCCCTGCAGGCCCAGGGTGAAGGAGTAGGTTGCGAAGAGGTGCGTCATGTTCATCGGCCCGCCCTTGGTCAGGACGTAGACGATGTTGAAGTCCGACAGGGTGAAAATCGCCGAGAACAGGATCACCACGCCCAGCACGGGCGTCACCAGCGGCAGGGTGATGTGCCAGAAGCGCCTGACCGGGCCGGCGCCGTCGGCTTCCGCCGCTTCGTAGAGCTCGCGCGGGATCGCCACCAGGCCGGCCAGCAAGGTGATGGCGAAGAACGGCAGGCCGCGCCAGACATTGACCAGGATCACCACGAACATCGCCAGGTACGGATCGGGCAGCCACGGCAGATCGTGATCGACCAGGTGCAGGCTCTTCAGCGTCCAGTTCACCACGCTGTAGAGCGGCTCGAACATCCACCACCAGACCAGCGTGCTGAGCGCGGTGGGCACGATGAACGGCAGCAGCACGGCGCCGCGGATCAGGCGCTTGAA
>JBKOWC010000017.1:0-11310 GCA_046724215.1 Pseudomonadota bacterium
CCTCTATAGCATAATTGCATGGGCCCCTAACAGAATCGCATAGGTCACGACGTTGCCACACTACGCCGCCAAACGATCCAGCTCCTGCAGCACCGCATCTCCCATCGCGGTCGTGGACACCTTCTGGCTGCCGGGCGTCGCGATGTCGCCGGTGCGGATGCCGGCCGCCAGCACCGACTGCACCGCCTTGTCGATCAGGTCGGCGTCGTCGCCGAGGCAGAAGGAATAGCGCAGCATCATGGAAAAGCTGAGAATCGTCGCCAGCGGATTGGCCAGATCCTTGCCGGCGATGTCCGGCGCCGAGCCATGGACGGGCTCGTAGAGCGCGCGGCGGCGTCCATCGGCATCGGCCGCCCCGAGCGAGGCCGAAGGCAGCATGCCGAGCGAGCCCGTCAGCATCGCCGCGCAATCCGAGAGCAGGTCGCCGAACAGATTGTCGGTGACGATGACGTCGAACTGCTTGGGCTGGCGTACAAGCTGCATGGCGCAGTTGTCGGCGTACATGTGCGTCAGCTCGATATCCTTGTATTCCGCGGCCTGGAGTTTCGTGACTTCTTCCCGCCAGAGCACGCCGCTCTCCATGACGTTGGCCTTCTCGACCGAGCAGAGCTTGCCGCGCCGCTGCCGCGCCAGGTCGAAGGCGACGCGGGCGACGCGAACGATCTCAGCGGTCGTGTAGACCTGGGTGTTGATGCCGCGGCGCGTGCCGTCCGGCAGCGTCTCGATGCCGCGCGGCGTGCCGAAATAGACGCCGCCCGTCAGTTCGCGCACGATCATCAGGTCGAGGCCGCGGACGAGATCAGGCTTCAGGCTGGAGGCGTCGACCAGAGCATCGAAGACAAGCGCCGGACGCAGGTTGGCGAACAGCGCCATGTCCCTGCGCAGCCGCAGCAGGCCGCGCTCGGGCTTCTTCTCGAACGGGAGGCTGTCCCACTTCGGTCCCCCGACGGCGCCCAGCAGCACCGCGTCGGCCGCCATCGCCTCGGCCATCGTTTCGTCGGTGAGGGGCACGCCGTACTTATCGATCGAACCGCCGCCCACGAGCCCTTCGGCCACGTCGAAGGCGACGGCGCGCCGCTTGCCGAACCAGTCGATGACACGCCGCACCTGTCGCATCACCTCGGGGCCGATGCCGTCGCCGGCGAGGATCAAGAGATTCTTGTTCTTGGCCATGGGATGATCCGTGTTTGGGAGCGTAGGGGCGACCGGCAGGTCGCCCGGCCAACCGCGGCGCCGCTCTATCGGGCGACCTGCCGGTCGCCCCTACGAATTCTCAGCTGTGCAGCCAGGGTTGCGAGGCGCGGCTCTTGGCCTCGAAGGAATCGATTGCCGGCGCCTTCTCGAGGGTAAGGCCGATGTCGTCGAGGCCGTTCAGCAGGCAATGCTTGCGGAAGGAATCGATGTCGAACCTGATGCAGCCGCCGTCGGGGCCGCGGATCTCCTGCTTCTCCAGATCGATGGAGATCACCGCATTGGCGCCGCGTTCGGCGTCGTCCATCAGTTTGTCGACCTCGCTTTGCGGCAGCTTGATCGGCAGGATGCCGTTCTTGAAGCAGTTGTTGTAGAAGATGTCGGCGAAGCTGGGCGCGATGACGCAGCGGATGCCGAAGTCGAGCAGCGCCCAGGGCGCGTGCTCGCGACTCGACCCGCAGCCGAAATTGGCACCGGCCACCAGGATCGACGCCTTGCGATAGGCCGGGCGGTTGAGAACGAAATCCGGCTTCTCCTTGCCGCCCGGCGTGTAGCGCATCTCGTCGAACAGGTTCTTGCCGAGACCGGTGCGCTTGATCGTCTTCAGGAACTGCTTGGGGATGATCATGTCGGTATCGACATTGATCATCGGCAGGGGCGCCGCGACGCCGGTCAGTCTGGTGAACTTCTCCATCGTCTTGCCTTCGTGTCGGCCCTTGAGGCTGCGGTGCTATGCCACAATCGGCCGGGACCGACAAGGCCGCGGCCCGGATATCGCGCACGGAGCGATCCCGGCCAATTTTAGTTAATGATTTACAGTGATTTAACGAGTTCGGTCCAGATTGCAGCGGTCGAAGTAGGCACGCCAACGCTCTCCGAAACAGGGATGCGTGTGGTCAGCCTCGTAGTGATTTTTGAAGCGGGGATGAACCTCGATGCAGGTCCGGCTCGGTCGCCTCAAGATCCGACAGAAGCTTCAACTCGGGTTCGGAACGCTGATCCTCTTGATCGGCATCCTTGCTGTCGCCACAGTGAACAACAACCTTGATGTGAGGCACAACTATCAGCTGCTTGCGCAGGACGCCTTTCCGGCCGTGCGCACGATGGGTCTGGCCGAACTTAAAGGTGCGCGCGTCGTCGAATCGACCAGCGAGCTCGTCGATATGCTGGTGGCGGCGCACCGCCGGCTGCTGATCGCCAGCCCCGGCGGCGCCTACGACACCCAGGCCCTCATCGGCAGTGTTGCGGCCGGCGAATTCGACGACATGAAGATCGAGATCAGGGACCAGCAGGAAGGCCTGCGCCACTTCCTGCGCGAGTTCTCGAACGCACAGGACAAGGTCCACGGCGTCGGCATGATCGCCGAAGATCGGGTGGCGCTGCAGGAGCGCGATCGGATCGTCGGGCTCGGCAACGCCGTGCTGCAGGCGAGCAAGGACGTCATCGCGCTGATCGATGCGCGGGCCGACCTGGACGCGATCCTCGTGGCGCAGGAAAAAATGACCGGGACGGACCCGGAGTTCTTCTCGACGATCGAGGCGAAGATCACCACCACGAACGCCGAGATCGCCGAACACAGCAGCACCACAGAAGGGTTGATCGACCGGTCGACCGAGACGCTGCTGGGCTGCGCCGCGCTGGCGCTCGTGCTCGGCCTCGGCGTCGGCCTCTTCCTGGCGGACCGCATTGCGACGCCCATCGCCCTGCTGCGTGAGGCCGCCGTCAGGCTGGGCGCCGGCGATTTCAGCGCCGGCGAGGTCGCCGCCAAGATCAAGTCGAGCGACGAGGTCGGCGATCTCGCCGGCGCCTTCGCCAAGATGGCCGCGGATCTCGAGAGCGCCAACGCGAAGCTGGCGCGCAACCAGCGGCTTTCCATGCTCGGCCAGGTCGCCGGCACGGTCAGCCACGAGCTGCGCAACCCGCTGGGCGCGATCCGCACGTCGCTGGCCGTGTTCAAGAAGCTGTGCGCCGACAAGGGCCTCGGCGTCGAGCGCTCGCTCGAGCGCGCCGAGCGCAGCGTCAGCCGCTGCGACGGCATCATCTCCGATCTTCTGGAATACACGCGTTCGCGTGACATGGCGCGTCAGCCGGTCGACTTCGACAAGCTCATCGTCGAACAACTCGACGAGCATGCGCTGCCGACGGCAGTCTCGGTCAAGCGTGAACTCTCCGGCGGCTGCAACGTCGCCGTCGACCGCGACCGCTTCCGTCAGGTCCTGATCAACCTGCTCGACAACGCGGCCCAGGCAATGACCGACCCCGGCTGGACGCCGCCCGAGGGGCGCGAGCGCACGATCACCGTGCGCACCGAGGCCGCCGGGCCGCATTGCCGCCTGTCCGTGATCGATACCGGTCCGGGCATCCCCGAGCAGGCGCGGGCGAAGATCTTCGAACCCCTCTTCACCACCAAGAACTTCGGCGTCGGGCTCGGCCTGCCGACAGTGCAGAAGATCGTCGAGGCGCATGGCGGGACCATCGACGTCGAGCGCACGGGCCCCGAGGGCACCACGTTCGTCGTCTGGTTGCCGCGCCAGCAAGCCGGCCAGGAAGCGATCGCCGAGAGCCAGCCGGCGGCCGCGCACGCCGCCGCCTGATAGAGGAGACCGAGCATGCCGTCGCTGAGCGTGATGATTGTGGACGATGACCGCGACTTGGCCGAAGGCCTCGCCGAGCTGCTCGAGATCCACGGCTACGCCGTCGCAATCGCCGGCAACGGCAGGGAAGCCGTCGAGCGTTTCCGCGACCAGGACTACGACGTGACGTTCATGGACGTGCGCATGCCCGTGATGAACGGCGTCGACAGTTTCTTCGAGATCCGCAAGATCAAGCCGGAAGCCAAGATCGTTCTGATGACCGGCTTCAAGGAGGAGATCGTCGGCAAGGCGCTCGACGCCGGCGCCATGGGGCTCCTCAACAAGCCGTTCGGTGTTGAGGCGCTCCTCGATAAGATCGGCCAGGCCGCCTGAACGAGGGCGTGTTCGTGGCAGCAGCCGACATCCTGATCGTCGACGACGATCTCGACCTCGCCGACGGCTTGGCCGAGCTGCTACAGCTCCAGGGCTACGCGACCGAGACCGTGTTCAACGGCCGGGCCGCCCTCGAACGCTGTCGGCTCAAGGCCTTCGATCTCGTTCTCATGGACGTGCGCATGCCCGTGATGAACGGTGTCGACAGTTTCCTCGAGATCCGCAAGGTGCGTCCCGGCGCGAAGGTCGTGATGATGACCGGCCATCAGGAGCCGATCGTCGCCAAGGCCCTGGAGGCCGGCGCCCTCGGCCTGTTGCGCAAGCCTTTCACCGTCGACTCGCTGGTCGCCGCCTTGCAATCCGCCGACCGGCCCGTGGCGGTGCTGGGCGACGAGGACGCCGCTTTCGTCGCCACGCTCAGCCAGCAGCTGGCGACCAGCGGCTATGCCGCGGCAGTCGCGGAATCCGGCGAGGAGGCCATCAACTGCATGCGTGGCGGCGGGGTCGACGTCCTTTTGATGGATCTGAAGCTGCCGGTCGCCATCGGGCTCGAGGTGTATGACGACCTGGCGAAGCGCGGCCCGCCGCCCTCGACCGTGATCGTCACCACGAAGGCCACGGAGCGGTGGGATACGATCGACGTCCTGCGCCAGATCCCGGCCAACGACTATCTCACCAAGCCGGTCGACCCCGACCTGCTTATCGCGATCGTTGAGCGGATCGTCGCGACGGGTCGCTAGCCCGCGGCCGATCTCAGTAGTTGTTCGGATTGCCCGGCGTCACCTTGCCGGTGCCATCGAGCTTCCCGTCCTTCAGCCAGTGAATCTCGTCGCCGGCCTTGGCGCCCTGCCAGCATTCGCGCGGATCGGCACCGACCTGCGTGCAGAAGGAGTTGCCCTCGATGCTCCAGGTGCCGCTGTAGGTTGCCGCCCGAATGGTGCCGTCGGGCCGGTAGAATTCGGCGTAGCCGCCGCTCGTCTCCATCGTGCCCTGCACGGTGTTGCCTACGATCAACGCGCGCAGGCCATCGCCCGTAAGCGCGTCGTCCGCGATCGCCGGCACAACCAGGAGACTGAGCACCGCCACGGCACCGACAAGCTCCATCGGAAAGCGTGTCGCATTCGTCATCCGCGAACCTCCCTTGCGCGAACGCAAGCCTACTCCGCTCGGCGATTTTACAGAAGTTCGCGGATATCCGTCAGGCGGCCCGTGACGGCGGCAGCGGCCGCCATGGCCGGGCTCATCAGATGCGTGCGGCCGCCCCGGCCCTGGCGGCCTTCGAAGTTGCGGTTGGAGGTGGAGGCGCAGCGTTCGCCGGGCTGCAGCTTGTCGGGATTCATCGCCAGGCACATGGAGCAGCCGGGCTCGCGCCACTCGAAGCCGGCCTCGACGAGGATGCGATCGAGCCCCTCTTCCTCCGCCTGGTGCTTCACCAGGCCGGAACCCGGCACGACCATGGCATTCACGCCTGCCGCCACTTTCCGCCCTTGCGCGATCTTCGCGACCGCGCGCAAGTCCTCGATGCGGCCATTGGTGCAGGAGCCGATGAAGACGCGATCGATCTTGACCTGCGTGAGCGGCGTGCCCGGCTTCAGGTCCATATAGGCGAGCGCGCGTTCCATGGAGCGGCGCTTCGCCTCGTCGCTCGCGGCGGCCGGATCGGGGACGGCGCCGGTGATCGGCAGCACGTCTTCCGGGCTGGTGCCCCAGGTGACCTGCGGCGCGATGTCGGACGTCCTCAGCACGACTTCCTTGTCGTAAGTTGCGCCGGGATCGGAGGGCAGCGTGCGCCAATAGGCGACGGCCTGCTCCCAGGCGCCGGTCTTCGGCACCATCGGCCGGCCTTTGAGATAGTCGAACGTCGTGTCGTCGGGCGCGATCAGGCCGGCGCGGGCGCCGCCTTCGATCGACATGTTGCAGACGGTCATGCGGCCTTCCATGGAGAGGTCGCGGATCGCCTTGCCGGCATATTCGATGACATGGCCGGTGCCGCCGGCCGTGCCGACCCTGCCGATGATGGCGAGGATCAGGTCTTTGGCCGTTACGCCGAGCGGCAGATCGCCCTCGACGGTGACGCGCATGTTCTTGGCCGGCTGCTGGATCAGCGTCTGCGTCGCCAGCACATGCTCGACCTCCGAGGTACCGATGCCGAAGGCGAGCGCGCCGAAGGCGCCATGGGTCGCCGTATGGCTGTCGCCGCAGACGACGGTGAGCCCAGGCTGGGTCAGGCCCTGCTCCGGCCCGATGATATGGACGATGCCCTGGCGGATGTCGGTCATCGAGAAATACGGAATGCCGAAGTCGCGGCAGTTCTTCTCGAGCGTCTCGACCTGGATGCGCGACTCCTCCTCGGCGATGCCCTTGCTGCGGTCGGTCGTCGGCACGTTGTGGTCGGCGACGGCGAGCGTCGCATCCGGACGCCGCACCTTGCGACCGGCGGCGCGCAGGCCCTCGAAGGCCTGCGGGCTCGTCACCTCATGGACGAGATGACGATCGATGTAGATGAGACAGGTTCCGTCGTCCTGCCGATGGACGAGATGGCTGTCCCAGATCTTGTCGAAGAGCGTGCGCGGTTTGGACATGGTTCGAGAGTCGACCTACGCCTCCGCTGCGACGTCGGCGGGCGCGGCGTCGCCTTCCGTCGGCACCATGCCGGTCTTCTCGGCGATGCGCGCCGACTTGCCGCGGCGGCCGCGCAGGTAATAGAGCTTGGCGCGGCGCACGTCACCGCGACGCAGCAGCTCGATGCCGGCGATGCGCGGGCTGTAGAGCGGAAACACGCGCTCGACGCCTTCTCCGTAGGAGATCTTGCGCACGGTGAAGGAGGAATTGAAGCCGGCGTTCTTGCGGGCGATGCAGACGCCCTCGAAGGCCTGGACGCGTTCGCGCGTGCCTTCGATCACCTTCACGTCGACACGGATGGTGTCGCCCGGCGAAAAGTCGGGGATCTTGCCCGCTGCCTTCGCCTTTTCGATCTGCTCCTGCTCGAGCTGTTTGATGATCGTCGTCATGGTCGTTGTCCTTCGTTCGTGTTGTGCCGGGCGAGGTAGCGGGCCCACAGGTCGGGCCGGCGCGCCCTCGTGATCGCTTCGGCCTGGGCCAGCCGCCAGGCCTTGATCCGCTCGTGATGGCCGGAGAGCAGCACCTCCGGCACGCCGCGTCCCTGCCAATCGGCCGGACGCGTGTAGTGGGGATATTCGAGCAATCCCCGTTCGAAACTCTCCTCCTCTAGGGTCGCGGGTGCGCCGAGCACGCCCGGCAGCAGCCGCACGACGGCGTCGATAAGCGCGATCGCCGCCGGCTCGCCGCCGGAGAGCACGAAATCGCCGAGGCTGATCTCCTCGACCGCGCGCGCCTCCAGCACCCGCTCGTCCACCCCCTCGTAGCGGCCACACAGCAAGGTCAGCGCCGGGCGGTCGGCCAGTTCGCGCACCACGGCCTGGGTCAGGAGGCGGCCGCGCGGACTCAAGTACACGACCGGCCCGCGCTCCTCGGCGAGGGCCGCCGCGATCGCGGCGTCGATCACGTCGGGCCGCATCACCATGCCGGGGCCGCCGCCGAAGGGGGTGTCGTCGACGGAGCGGTGTTTATCGCGCGCGAAGCCGCGGATGTCCACCGTTTCCAGGGCCCAGAGGCCGCCCTGCAGCGCCTGCCCGGCGAGCGACAGACCAAGCGGCCCCGGAAACATCTCCGGGAACAGCGTCAAGACGCGGACGGTCCAGGCGCGATCAGGCATCGCCGCCTCCAGCCGCGCCGGCCTCGACCATGGCGGGCGGCGCGACGACGATCCGGCCGGCCGCGAGATCGACGACCGGGACCGCCGCATCGCTGAACAGCAGGAACTCGCTGCCGCCGTGCGCACGCTCGATCTCCAGCAGGTCGCCCGCACCATGGTTCTGCACGTCGATGACGCGGCCATAGGACGATCCGTCGGCCAGCTCGGCCCGGAGCCCGATGAGATCGGCGCGGTAGTACTCGCCGGCTTCCGGCGCCGGCAGCGCCGCCCGCGCCACATAGAGGCGCAGGCCGCGCAGGGCTTCGGCCGCCGTGCGGTCGACGATGCCGTCGATGCGGGCGATGACGCCGTCCTTCGCGGCGCCGGTGACGGCGAGCTCGAAGCGGCGGCTGCCGGCCTCGTCGGTCACGGGACCATAGGCGGCCACGCCGGCCGGATTGGCCGTGAAGCTCCGGATCCGCACCTGGCCGCGCAGGCCATGGGCGCCCGCGATGGCCCCGACGAGGATGCGCTCGACCATTGCCGACCCAGTCCCGCCGTCAGCTCGCCGGCGTCTCCGCCGGCGCCGCGGCGGCAGCGGCCTTCTCGGCCGCGGCTTTGGCGCGCTCCTGCGCCTTCGCCTTCGGCAGATGCTTCGCCGTCTGCTGGCGCTGCGTCGGCGCCGGCGCCAGGCCGGCCTTGCCGAGGAACATGGCGATGCGATCGGTCGGCTGGGCGCCGACCTTCAACCAGTGCTGCATGCGCTCGGTGTCGAAGGTGACGCGCTGTGGGTCGTCCCGCTTCAGCATCGGATTGTAGCTGCCGATCTTCTCGATGAAGCGGCCGTCGCGCGGCGAGCGCGAGTCGGCGATGACGATGCGGTAGAACGGACGCTTCTTGGCGCCGGCGCGGGCGAGGCGGATCTTCAAAGACATTCGGTCGTTGCTCCTTCGCGGTTGGTCTTGGTGTCAGGTTTCATTCCGGCTTGTGGCAGCAGGCCTCGACCTTGTGGCCGTCGGGATCGAGGATAAAGGTGCCATAGTAGTTCTCGTGATAGATCGGGCGAAGCCCGGGCTTGCCGTCGTCCGTGCCGCCGGCAGCGAGGGCGGCGCGGTGGAACGCATCGACCGCCTTGCGGTTCGGGGCGGTGAAGGCGACGTGCGTGCCGCCGCTGGCCTTCACCCCGCGGCCGGCGTCGACCGGCGGCCCGATCCAGAACTGTATCTTGTCGGCGGCGATGCCGTAGCCCGAGCCGCCGTCGTAGTCATAGAAGCGGGACACGCCGAGCGGCTTCAGCACGGCATCGTAGAACGCCTGGCTGCGCTTCATGTCGGTGACGCCGAGGGAGACATGGTCGAGCATGGGTCGTTCGCCCTATTGCGGTCGTCGCGTTTCCCTGAGAGCGGATCTCAGGCGCAATTTGTGAATATCTTTCTCTTGATTGCCCCGCGAAAGCGGGGGTCCATTGGGCGACTGCACGTCACTTGCCCTGGGCCCCCGCTTTCGCGGGGGAATCAAATCTAGTTGGATACCGACCGCGATTGCGTCCATCTCAATGCCTCTGCATCAGGGCGGAGAGGCCGTGGCGCATGAGGCCCTTCTTCCCGAGCTTGTTCATCTGCTTCATCATGCGCTGCATCTCCATGTGCTGCTTCAGCAGCTTGTTGACGTCGGCGACGCTGGTGCCGGAGCCCGTCGCGATGCGCTGCTTGCGCGAGGCCTTGATGAGCTCGGGCTTGCGGCGCTCCTGTTTCGTCATCGAGGAGATGATCGCCTCCTGGCGCTTCAGGATCTTCTCGTCGATCTTTGCCTGCCCCAGCTGCTTCTGAATCTTGCCGACGCCCGGCAGCATGCCCATGATGCCGCCGAGGCCGCCCATCTTCTGCAGCTGCTTCAGTTGCTGGGCCAGGTCGTCGAGGTCGAACTGGCCCTTCTGCATCTTGGCGGCGAGCTTCTCGGCCTCTTCCTGCTCGATGGTCTCGGCGGCCTTCTCGACCAGGCTGACGACGTCGCCCATGCCGAGGATGCGGCCGGCGATGCGGCTGGGATGGAAGTCCTCGAGCGCGTCGAGCTTCTCGCCGACGCCGATGAGCTTGATCGGGCAGCCGGTCACCGCGCGCATGGAGAGCGCCGCGCCGCCGCGGGCGTCGCCGTCGACGCGGGTCATGACCACGCCGGTAAGGCCGACCTTGTCGCGGAAGGCCTGCGCCACGTTGACCGCGTCCTGGCCGGTCATGGCGTCGACGACCAGGAGCGTCTCGTGCGGCTTCACCGCGTCGCGGACGGCGGCGACCTCGCCCATCAGCTCGTCGTCGATATGGAGGCGGCCGGCGGTATCGAGCAGCAGGACGTCGAAGGCGCCGAGCTTCGCGGTCTGCAGCGCCCGGCGGGAAATGGCGAGGGGCGGCTCGCCCGGCACGATGTTGAGCGTCGTGACCTCGGCCTGCGTGCCGAGGATGGCCAGCTGCTCCATGGCGGCCGGCCGGCGCGTATCCAGCGAGGCCATCAGCACCTTGCGGCGGTCGCGGTTCCGGAGGCGCAGGCCGATCTTGGCGGTGGTCGTGGTCTTGCCGGAGCCCTGCAGGCCGACCATCAGGATCGGGACCGGTGCCGCCGCGCTGAGATCGAGACCGCCGGCCTCGGTGCCGAGCGTCGCGACCAGGTGATCGTGGACGATCTTGATCACCATCTGGCCCGGCGTGACGCTCTTGATCACGGCCTCGCCGACCGCCTTGGCCTTCACGGCCTCGATGAAGTCCTTGACCACCGGCAGCGCCACGTCGGCCTCAAGCAGCGCCACCCGGACCTCGCGGAGGGCGGCATCGACATCGGCCTCGGAGAGCGCCCCCCGCCGGGTGAGCCGGTCGAAGACCTCGCCGAGGCGCTGGGTCAGGTTCTCGAACATGCCGCTCTCTTAACCTTCGATCGTCCGCGCCAAACAGTAGCGCGCCCGTGCGCGACACTCGCGGACGGACGATGCCCCGTGGGGCGGAATTTTTACGCAACTCTCTGAAGCGCGCGGACCATAAGCGGCAGGGGCAGGCAAGTCAACCGCAGGCCCCATCGATTCAGAACGATGGACCCCATGCCAAGCGGAGAAGTTCACCGCGGACACGCCGACCGCCAGTTCCCCGTAGCCTCCCGCGCTCCAAGGGCGCGACCCTCCCAGTCCCCCTACCCATGCCGAGGCCGAAAATGAACGATGGACCCCATGCCAAGCGGAGAACGGGGTTCCGTCCCGCCGGACGAGCGGCGTGTAGGGGCGACCGGCAGACCCGCACCGGACGGCGGGCAACCCGCCGGCTCTCTTGAATCTGAGCGATGAACCCCATGTCCAGCGGAGAACGGGGTTCCGTCCCGCTGGACGATCAGTAGGGGCGACCGGCAGGTCGCCCGATGTTGATGTTTGATAGTCGGGCGTCCAGCCGGTCGCCCCAA
>JBKOWC010000351.1:0-7651 GCA_046724215.1 Pseudomonadota bacterium
CTCGAACTACCGGCCGCAGTTCTACTTCCGCACGACGGACGTGACGGGGACGATCAAGCTGCCGGAGGGCACGGAGATGGTGATGCCCGGCGACAACATCACGATGGAGATCGACCTGATCACGCCGATCGCGATGGACGAGGGCCTGCGCTTCGCCATCCGCGAAGGCGGCCGCACCGTCGGCGCCGGCGTCGTCGCCTCCATCATCGAATGAGACTGGCAACCGAGCGAGGAAGGTCGGCACGGCCGCAGGCAGACAAGGATTGGCGCCGCTAGGAGTGTAGCTCAATTGGCTAGAGCACCGGTCTCCAAAACCGGGGGTTGGGGGTTCGAGTCCCTCCACTCCTGCCACCTTGGGTAACGGGCTGGCCGAGCGGCCGACAGGACAAGCAGAAGACTCATGGCGAAGATAAATCCCGGCGAATTCGCGCAGCAGGTGCGGCAGGAGTTCCACAAGATCACCTGGCCGACGCGCAAGGAAACGACCGTCACGACGGCGATGGTGTTCGTGATGGTCATCCTGGCGGCGCTGTTCTTCCTGCTGGCCGATATCGTCATCGGCCGCGTCGTCGGTCTCGTGCTCGGATACTGAGGAAGGCGCGATGGCACACCGCTGGTACGTCGTCCACGTCTATTCCGGATTCGAGCGCAAGGTGGCGCAGTCGATCCGCGAGCAGGCCCAGCAGCACGGCATGGGCGACCAGATCGCCGAGGTCTTCGTACCCACCGAAGAGGTGGTGGAACTGCGCCGCGGCGCCAAAGTCAACGCCGAGCGCAAGTTCTTTCCGGGCTACGTCCTGATCAACATGGACATGACGGACGAGACCTGGCACCTGGTCAAGAACACGCCCAAGGTGACCGGCTTCCTCGGCGGCAAGGGGCGGCCGACGCCGATCTCCGACGGCGAGGCCGCGCGCGTGCTGACCCAGGTGAAGGAAGGGATCGAGCGGCCAAAGCCGGCGATCATCTTCGAGGTCGGCGAGCAGGTGCGGGTTTCCGACGGTCCGTTCACGTCGTTCAACGGCATGGTCGAGGAAGTGGACGAGGAGAAGGGCCGGCTCAAGGTGGCGGTGTCGATCTTCGGCCGCGCCACGCCGGTCGAGCTGGAATATTCGCAGGTCGAGAAGGTCTAGAGGATTTCCGACGCCGGCGGATCCGGCGGCGGTCTGCGCGGGAGGCCTGGCCAGGGCCACTGACCGCGCCCCCAGGAGGGCCCACGGGTTTCACGGGCCTACGAGCCGAGAGCTCGCAACACGAGGCTGAGGTGCGAAGATGGCAAAGAAGATAGACGGTTACATCAAACTGCAGATCCCCGCCGGCAAGGCCAACCCGTCCCCGCCGGTCGGCACGGCGCTGGGCCCGCGCGGCCTCAACATCATGGAGTTCTGCAAGCAGTTCAACGCGGCGACGCAGTCGCTTGAGCCAGGAATGCCGATTCCGGTCGTTATTACATGCTTTTCCGATCGTTCCTTCACCTTCGTTACGAAGACACCGCCGGCGAGCTACTTCCTGATGAAGGCGGCGAAGATCGAGAAGGGATCGCAGACCACCGGCCGCGGCGGCCCGGTCGGCAAGGTGACGATGGCGCAGATCAAGGAGATCGCCAAACAGAAGATGGTCGATCTCAACGCCAACGACATCGACGCGGCGGCCCAGATGATCAAGGGCTCCGCGCGCTCGATGGGCCTGGAAGTGGTGGAGTAGGACGATGGCAAAGGGCAAGCGCTTGAAGAAGGCCTACGCCGGCATCAGCCGCGACGATTTCTACGCCGTCGACAAGGCGGTCGAGATCATCAAGGGAGCGGCCAAGACGAAGTTCGACGAGACGATCGAGATCGCCCTCAACCTGGGCATCGATCCCCGTCATGCCGACCAGAACGTGCGCGGCGTCGTGCTGCTGCCGCATGGCACGGGCAAGAGCCTGCGCGTGGCGGTCTTCGCCAAGGGCGCCAAGGCCGACGCTGCCAGGGCGGCGGGCGCCGACATCGTCGGGGCCGAGGATCTTGCAGAAAAGGTACAGGCGGGCCAAATAGACTTCGATCGTTGCATCGCAACCCCTGACATGATGGGCGTCGTCGGCAAGCTCGGCAAAGTGCTGGGCCCGCGCGGCTTGATGCCGAATCCGAAGCTGGGAACCGTCACCAACGACGTGGCCGAGGCGCTCAAGGCCGCCAAGGGCGGCCAGGTCGAGTTCCGGGCCGAGAAGGCGGGGCTCATCCATGCTGGCATCGGCAAGGCGAGCTTCAGCAAGGAAGCGATCATCGACAACGTGAAGGCCTTCGTCGGCGCGGTCAGCCGCGCCAAGCCGAGCGGTGCCAAGGGCACCTACATAAAGAAGGTGTCGCTGAGCTCGACCATGGGGCCGGGCGTGAAGCTGGAGATTGCATCCGTCGTCGGCGGCGCGTGAGCCACCGACGCGGAAGCCCCGACCGCTTGATGCCGGGGCATCGACGAGTTCCGCCGTCCTTCGGGGCGGCGGGGATGGCGGGGTCGCAAGGCCACGCCATCGACCTGTCCGAGACTGCAGGTGATCCGTCCGGGCGTGCCCGGCGGGTCTTAATGGCGCAAGGCGCCTGCATAGACGGGAGGACAACCGTTTCCTGTGCACCCGATCCCCGGGCGCAGGGTGACGGCTTGAACTTCTGGGACAGGCAGAACCGGGTCATCCGGGTTTGTCCTGGAGGCCAATGTGGCAACCCGGTCGGCGGATTCGCACGCGTTGCGGTCAGCCGGCCGATGGCATCGGAGACGATCAGTGGACCGATCTGAGAAACAGCAGCTGATCACCTCGCTGCACGAGACGCTGAAGCAGGCCGAGCTGGTGGTCATCACCCAGCAGTCCGGCCTGACGGTCGCGGAAGTGACCAACCTTCGCCGTCAGATGCGGCAGGCGGGAGCTGGCTTCAAGGTGACGAAGAATCGGCTCGCGCGTCGCGCTCTGGAAGGCACGAAGTTCGAGGGGCTGGGACCCATGTTCACCGGACCCACGGCGATCGCCTATTCGGCGGATCCCATCGCCGCGGCCAAAGTGGCGGTGACCTACGCCAACTCGAACGAGAAACTGAAGATCATCGGCGGCGCCATGGGCAGCCAGGTCCTCGATCCCAACGGGATCAAGGCGCTGGCGACCCTGCCGTCGCTCGACGAGCTGAGGGCCAAGATCATCGGCGTCCTGCAGGCGCCGGCGGCAAAGATCGCCGCCGTGCTGCAGGCGCCGGCCGGTCAGTTGGCGCGTGTCTTCAAGGCCTACGCATCCAAGGGCGATGCCGCCTGAGCCGATGCCGACAACAGAACGTTCAAGCCGAGGAGAAATAGACAATGGCTGATCTACAGAAGCTGGTTGACGAGCTTTCGAAGCTCACCGTCCTCGAGGCGGCGGAGCTGAGCAAGAAGCTCGAAGAGGCCTGGGGTGTCAGTGCCGCGGCCCCGGTGGCAGTCGCGGCAGCAGCGGCCGGGCCGGCCGCAGCGGCGGCGGTTGAACAGACCGAGTTCTCCGTCATCCTGAAGGAGGCGGGCGCCAACAAGATCAACGTGATCAAGGAGGTGCGCGCCATCACCAGTCTCGGCCTCAAGGAGGCCAAGGACCTGGTCGAGGCGGCTCCGAAGGCGGTGAAGGAAGGCGTCAGCAAGGCCGATGCCGAGGCGCTCAAGAAGAAGCTGGAAGATGCCGGCGCGAAGGTCGAACTGAAGTAGTTGTCGACGCCGGATCGACATGTTGCGGCCGCCGACCCGCTGCCTCCCCAGGAGGCAGCGGGTAGCGGCGTTTTGATCGACGAGTTCAAGAGACGGGATTGACGAGGACAGCCATGACGCAATCGTTCACCGGTCGTAAGCGCATCCGCAAGAGCTTCGGTCGCATCGCCGAGATCAGCCGGATGCCGAACCTGATCGAGGTGCAGAAGATGAGTTACGACCATTTTCTGCAGATCGGCGTGCCGGCGGACAAGCGCGAGAGCGTCGGACTCCAGGAAGTCTTCAAGTCGGTCTTTCCGATCCGCGACTTCGCGGAGCGGGCCGAGCTCCAGTTCGTCAAGTACGAGCTGGAGGACCCGAAGTACGACGTCGACGAGTGCCAGCAGCGCGGCATGACCTTCGCGGCGCCGCTGAAGGTGACCTTGCGCCTCGTCGTCTGGGACGTCGACGAGGAGACCGGCGCCCGCTCGATCCGCGACATCAAGGAGCAGGACGTCTACATGGGCGACATGCCGCTCATGACGACGAACGGCACCTTCATCATCAACGGCACCGAGCGCGTGATCGTCAGCCAGATGCACCGCTCGCCCGGCGTCTTCTTCGACCACGACAAGGGCAAGACGCATTCGTCGGGCAAGTACCTGTTCGCGGCGCGCGTGATTCCCTACCGCGGCTCCTGGCTCGACTTCGAGTTCGATGCCAAGGACCTCGCCTATGTCCGCATCGACCGGCGCCGCAAGCTGCCGGCGACGACGCTGCTCCTCGCCCTGTGGGGCAAGGAGAGCGAGCGCAAGCAGGCCGCCGGCGAGGAGCTGACCGACGACGATCGTCGCTTCGGCGGCATGTCGAACGAGGAGATCCTCGACCACTTCTACGAGAAGGTGACGTTCACCAAGACGAAGAAGGGCTGGCAGACGCATTTCGACGCCAACCGCATGAAGGGTGTCAAGCTGGCGCGCGACCTCATCGACGCCAAGACCGGCAAGGTCATGGCCGAGGCGGGGACCAAGATGACACCGCGCCTGGCACGCAAGCTGCACGAACAGGGTCTCAAGGAGCAGCTGGCGACGGTCGAGGACCTCGTCGGGCGCTACGTCGCGAGCGACATCATCAATGAAAGCACCGGCGAGATCTACGCCGAGGCGGGCGACGAGCTGTCGGAAAACTCGGTCAAGACCCTCGACGAGGCCGGCATTGGCGCCATTCCGACGCTCGCCATCGATCACATCAATGTCGGCCCCTACATCCGCAACACGCTGGCGGTCGACAAGAACAACTCGCGGGAAGAGGCGCTCATCGACATCTACCGCGTCATGCGCCCGGGCGAGCCGCCGACGCTGGAGACGGCCGAGGCCCTGTTCCAGGGCCTGTTCTTCGATTCCGAGCGCTACGATCTGTCGTCGGTCGGCCGCGTGAAGATGAATTCCCGGCTGCAGCAGACGACGGCCGACAACATCCGCGTGCTGCGCAAGGACGACGTGCTGTCGATCGTCAAGGTGCTGGTCGAGCTGAAGGACGGCCGCGGCGAGATCGACGACATCGACCATCTGGGCAACCGGCGCGTCCGCTCCGTGGGCGAGCTGCTCGAGAACCAGTACCGCATCGGCCTTCTCCGCATGGAGCGGGCGATCCGCGAGCGCATGAGCTCGGTCGAGATCGATTCCGTGATGCCGCACGACCTCATCAATGCGAAGCCGGCGGCGGCGGCGGTGCGCGAGTTCTTCGGCTCCTCGCAGCTCTCGCAGTTCATGGACCAGACCAACCCGCTGTCGGAGATCACGCACAAGCGGCGGCTGTCGGCGCTCGGGCCGGGCGGCCTGACGCGCGAGCGCGCCGGCTTCGAGGTGCGCGACGTGCACCCGACGCACTACGGCCGCATCTGCCCGATCGAGACGCCGGAAGGCCCGAACATCGGCCTCATCAACAGCCTGGCGACCTACGCGCGCGTCAACCAGTACGGCTTCATCGAGAGCCCGTACCGTAAGGTCGTGAAGGGCCACGTGACCAACGAGGTGGCGTATCTCTCGGCCATGGACGAGGGCCGCTACACGATCGCCCAGGCCAACGCCGAGCTCGATTCGCGCTACCGCTTCGTCTCCGACCTGATCAGCTGCCGGCGCGGCGGCGATTTCGTCATGGCGCGGCCGGAAGACATCGAGTTCATGGACGTGTCCCCGAAGCAGCTGGTCTCGGTGGCCGCGGCGCTGATCCCGTTCCTCGAGAACGACGACGCCAACCGCGCGCTCATGGGATCCAACATGCAGCGGCAGGCGGTGCCGCTGCTGCGTGCCGAAGCGCCGCTCGTCGGCACCGGCATGGAAGGAACGGTGGCGCGCGATTCCGGCGTCGTCATCACGGCGAAGCACACGGGCGTCGTCGACCAGATCGACGCGACCCGCATCGTCGTGCGCGTCACGGATGAGGCCAGCTCCGACGCGTCGGGGGTCGACATCCACAACCTGCTGAAGTTCCAGCGCTCGAACCAGAACACCTGCATCACCCAGCGGCCGCTGGTGAAGGTGGGCGACCGCGTCAACGCCGGCGACGTGATCGCCGACGGCCCGTCGACGCAGCTGGGCGAACTGGCGCTCGGCCGCAACGTGCTGTGCGCGTTCATGCCGTGGAACGGCTACAACTTCGAGGACTCGATCCTGATCTCGGAGCGGATCGTGCGCGACGACGTGTTCACGTCGATCCACATCGAGGAGTTCGAGGTCATGGCCCGCGACACCAAGCTGGGCCAGGAGGAGATCACCCGCGACATCCCGAACGTCGGCGAAGAGGCGCTGAAGAACCTCGACGAGGCCGGGATCGTCTATATCGGGGCCGAGGTGCAGCCCGGCGACATCCTCGTGGGCAAGGTGACGCCGAAGGGCGAATCGCCGATGACGCCGGAGGAGAAGCTGCTGCGCGCCATCTTCGGCGAGAAGGCCTCGGACGTGCGGGACACGTCGCTGCGGCTGCCGCCGGGCGTGACCGGAACGATCGTGGAGGTGCGGGTGTTTTCGCGCCGCGGCGTCGACAAGGACGAGCGCGCGCTTGCCATCGAGCGGGCCGAGATCGAGCGCCTGGCCAAGGACCGCGACGACGAGAAGGCGATTCTCGAGCGCAGCTTCTACAGCCGCCTGCACGAGCTGTTGATGAATCACCTGGTCGCCAGCGGCCCGAAGGCGTTGAAGCCGGATACGCGGCTGACGGCCCACCTGCTGGCCGAGGTGCCGCAGAATCAGTGGAAGCAGATCGCGGTCAAGAACGACAAGCGGATGGCCGAGATCGAGGCGCTGAAGAAGCACTTCAACGAGAGCATCGCGGCGCTGACGCGCCGCTTCGAGGACAAGGTCGACAAGCTGCAGCGCGGCGACGAGCTGCCGCCGGGCGTCATGAAGATGGTCAAGGTCTTCGTGGCGGTGAAGCGCAAGCTGCAGCCGGGCGACAAGATGGCCGGACGGCACGGCAACAAGGGCGTCATCTCCACGATCGTCCCGATCGAGGACATGCCGTACCTCGAGGACGGCACGCATGTCGACATCGTGCTCAACCCGCTGGGCGTGCCGTCGCGCATGAACGTCGGCCAGATCCTGGAGACGCACCTGGGCTGGGCCTGCGCCAACCTGGGCCGGCAGATCGGCGACATGCTGGACAAGCTGCGGCACGGCAACAAGGCCGCCGATCTGCGCAAGCAGCTGAAGACGGTCTACGGCGAAAAGCTGCACAAGCAGGAGATCGCGGACCTGACCGACGAACAGGTCCTGGAGCTGGCGGAGAACCTGCGCAGCGGCGTGCCGATCGCCTCGCCGGTATTCGATGGCGCGCGCGAGGAGGACATCGTCGCCATGCTCGAGCAAGCCGGCCTGCACCGCTCGGGCCAGGTGACCCTGACCGACGGCCGCACCGGCGAAGCGTTCGAGCGCAAGGTGACCGTGGGCTACATCTACATGATGAAGCTGCACCACCTCGT
>JBKOWC010000256.1:0-4494 GCA_046724215.1 Pseudomonadota bacterium
GCGACCAGCGAACGGACTTGGCCGACGATCTCGCCCGGCGGCACGGAGCGGCTCGGCCCGCGGCCATAGGGGATGATGCAGAAGGTGCAGCGGTGATCGCAGCCCTGCTGCACCTGGACGAAGGCGCGGGCGCGGCCGCCGAAACCGGCCAGGAGATGGCCGGCCGTCTCGCGCACGCGCATGATGTCGTCGACGACGATGCGGTCGCCGGTGCCGCCGGCCAGCGCGCGGAAGCTCTCGGCCCGCATCTTCTCGGCATTGCCCAGCACATGGTCGACCTCGGGCATGGCGGCATAGGCCTGGGGGTCGATCTGGGCGCCGCAGCCGGTGACGATCACGCGAGCATTCGGCCGTTCCCGCCGGGCCCGACGGATCGCCTGGCGCGCCTGCCGCTCGGCCTCGGCGGTCACCGCGCAGGTGTTGACGATGATCGCATCCTGCAGGCCGGCATTCGCCGCGTGCGCCCGCATCACCTCGGACTCGTAGGCGTTGAGGCGGCAGCCGAAGGTCAGGATCTGCGGCCCGGTCATGCCGTCCCCGCCAGCAGCGATTCGTCGAGCGTGCCGCGGAAGCTGGTCGCCGCCGGCCCGGTCATCCGCACATGGCCGTCGGCGAGCCACTCGATGTCCAGGACGCCGCCGTCCAGCACGACCTCGGCCCGCCGTTCCGTGAGCCCGCGCCGGGCCGCCGCCACCACCGTCGCGCACGCGCCGGTGCCGCAGGCCCGCGTGATGCCGGTGCCGCGCTCCCACACGCGCAGGCGGACGCGCGTGCGCGACAGCACGGTGGCGGCCTCGATGTTGCAGCGCTGCGGGAAGAGGGCGTCATGCTCGAGCGCCGGGCCCAGGGTCGCGAGGTCGATGGCGTCGGCGTCGGCGACGAAGAACACCGCATGGGGGTTGCCGATATTGACCGCGACCGGATCCGCCAGCGGCCCGCGCGCCAGGTCGAGATGCAGGGTATCCATCGCCCGCGCCAGCGGAATGTCCCGCCAGTCGAACCGTGCCGCCCCCATGTCGACCGCGATGCGGCCGGGGCCGGCCGCTTCCGCGACGATGAGGCCGCCGGCGGTGTCGATGGCGACCCGCGGGCGGCCGGTCTCGCCCAGCAGGAGCTGGGCGATGCAGCGGGCGGCGTTGCCGCAGGCCTCCACCTCGCCGCCGTCGGCGTTGCGGATGCGCATGGCGGCGTCGGCGCGGCCGTTCGCCGGCGGTTCGATGACGATGAACTGGTCGCAGCCGACGCCGGTCTTGCGGTCGGCGATGGCGCGCGCCTGCGCACCGCTGAGCATCAGCGGGCGGCGCCGCGCATCGACGACGACGAAGTCGTTGCCGAGACCGTGCATCTTGATGAAGGGGAGTCCCGTCATGGGGCGCGTTATAGGGCGCCGCCGCGGTCGGAGTCCACCGCGGGCACGAACCCGCGAAAAACTGTGAGCTGGATCACACTTTTCCCCGGGTCGCCTGATAACCTGCGGCCACAACAACAAGAAGCCGCCTTTTCGGGGAATCATTCCGGGCTTGCCGGCGGATCCTTGGCCTCAACCGCCGCTGGCCGACCCGGCGTGGGAGTCTTCTGGGGTGGTGGAGAGACCAACACTAGCCACGCCGGCACCGGCCAGACGCACCCGGTGTCGGCGGCGGCTCCTTGCGGCAGACTGAATCGCGAGAACAGTAACAATAGCGTCGTAAACAGCAACGTCATATTCTGTGCTACTATCGTGTGACCGAATGTAATGTCGACGGGCCCGAAGGGTCGTTGTGCCGTCCTGGCAGGGGGTTGGAAGCTCCAGGTTCGAACGATGTTCTTGAACTAGCAACGATGGGCGACTGCTGTGCGGGTACCGTTCTGGCGTTGCCTGGCCGGTGGCATCGGGAAGGGGGACCGGCCTGCACATTTGCGGGCGGATCGAGCGACAGCCGGACCGCGACCGGCGGCGAGCATGGAGCGGACGGCGCGCTGTTGCGCGCGGTCGTATCGGCGGCCCCCATCGGCGTCGTCATCGCCGACCGGCCGGGCGGAGAAATCCTCTATTTCAACGAGCGCTTTTGCGAGATCTGGGGCCTGCAGCCGCTCGCCGAGCGCCTGCATCGCGGCGAGCTCAAATATGCCGACATCGTTGCGCATTGCGGCGTCCGGGCCAAGGATGCGGCCGCCCTCGTCAAGGCGTTCCAGGCGTTGCACGCGCCGGAGAACGAGGCCGCCGTCGACGACGAGGTCGAACTCGCGGACGGGCGGACCATCCGCTACGTCTCGCGGCCGGCGGTCGGCGCGGCCGGCCAGCGCCCGCGCTTCTACCTCTTCGAGGACGTAACGGAATACCGCGAGGCCGAACGCGGCTTCGCGGAGAGCGAGCGCCGGCTGCGCTCCTTCGTCGAGGGCGTCGAGGACTACGCCCTCTACCTGCTCGATCTCGATGGCCGCGTCACCAGCTGGAACGCCGGCGCCGAGAAGCTGAAGGGCTATACCGCCGCCGAGGTGGTCGGCGAAAGCTTCCTGCGCTTCTACACGCCGGAGGACGTCGAACTGGGCGTTCCCGACCGCGCCCTGCGCACGGCCCGGCAGCAGGGCCGCTTCGCGCAGGAGGGCTGGCGCCTGCGCAAGGACGGCAGCCGCTTCTGGGCCGAGACCGTGATCTCCGCCGTTCCCGACGAGTCCGGGCGCGTCGTCGGCTACGCCAAGATCACGCGCGACGTCACTTCCCGCAAGCTCGCCGAGGAGGCGCTGCGCCTCAACGAGGCGCGCATCCGTGCGATCATGGATAGCACCGTCGACGGCCTCATCACCATCGACCAGGACGGCATCATCCGTATGTTCAGCTCGCCGGCCGAACGCATCTTCGGCTATGCCGCGGCGGAGATCGTCGGCCAGAAGATCAACATGCTGATGCCGGAGCCCTACCGCACGCAGCATGACGACTACATCCACAACTATCTGCTGACCGGCACGCGCAAGATCATCGGCATCGGTCGCGAGGTCGAGGGGCTGAAGAAGGACGGCAGCGTCTTTCCCATGGACCTCGCGGTCGGCGAGTTGCCGCCGAGCGGGGCCAAGCGGGAGTTCGTTGGCACGATCCGCGACATCAGCGCGCGCAAGACGCTCGAGCACCAGCTCCTGCAGGCGCAGAAGATGGAGGCGGTGGGCCAGCCCACCGGCGGCGTCGCCCACGACTTCAACAACCTGCTGGCGGTGATCCTCGGCAATCTCGACATGATGCGCGAACGCGTCGCCGAACCGGCCCTCAAGGACCTCGTCGAGACGGCGCTCAGGGCCTCGCAGCGCGGGGCCGAACTCACGCAGCGGCTGCTGGCTTTCTCTCGCCGCCAGATGCTGCGCCCCGAAACCGTCGACATCAATCAGATGGTCGCCGGCATGATCGACCTCTTGCGCCGCACCCTCGGCGAGATGGTCCAGATCAGGACCACCCTGAGCGAGGACGTGTGGCCGGTGCAGGTCGACCCGGGCCAGCTCGAGAACGCGTTGCTCAACCTGACGGTCAATGCGCGCGACGCCATGCCCGAGGGCGGCGTTCTGACCATCGAGACCGGCAACGTCGTGCTCGACGGCGGCTATGCGGCGCGCTCGCCCGACGTGGCGCCCGGCCAGTACATGCTGCTCACGGTGAGCGATACCGGCATCGGCATGCCGCCGGAGGTGGTCATGCGGGCGTTCGAGCCGTTCTTCACCACCAAGGAGACCGGCAAGGGCAGCGGCCTCGGGCTCAGCATGGTCTACGGCTTCGTGAAGCAGTCCGGCGGGCACATCACCATCTACAGCGAGCCGCGCCATGGCACGACCGTGAAGATTTATCTGCCGCCCGCCCGCGGCACGGCGGAGAGCAGCGGTGCGATCGTCGCGGACGCCGGCGGCGAGATGCCGCGCGGCAAGGCGGAGACCGTCCTCGTGGTCGAAGACGATGTCGATGTGCGCCGCCTGGCGACACTGCTGCTGCGCGATCTCGGCTACACCGTGATCGAGGCCAGCGACGGACCGATGGGGTTGTCCGTCTTCGCCGACCATCCGGAGGTCCGGCTCCTCCTCACGGATATCGTGCTGCCGCGCGGCATGAACGGCGCCGTCCTGGCGGAGCGGATCCGCGCCCAGCGGCCCAACCTGCCGGTCCTCTTCATGTCCGGCTATGCGGAGAATTCGATCATCAAGACCGGCATCGTCTATCCCGGCGTGAAGCTCATCAACAAGCCGTTCCGCAAGGCCGAACTGGCGCGCAAGGTCCGTCAGGCCCTCGACAGCGCGGGCGCCGGCTAGGCCGGCCCCTCATCACCCGTTGTTTGACAAAGGCGCGCCGATGTTCCTATAATGTTCTATTCGCTGTTGGACATTGTGAATAGCACCAGGAACCCTGTGTCTCGCTCAGGCACGGCCCCCGTCGGCTGTCGGATTGCCGGCGGACTGGCGTAAGGTTCGTTTTCGCGATTCCCGTCCCGCTTGGCAGATTCAAGAAATCGTAGGGGCGACCGGCAGGTCGCCCGACAA
>JBKOWC010000325.1:0-4871 GCA_046724215.1 Pseudomonadota bacterium
GTCCTGCGCTATGCCGCCCTCGGCGTGCCGGTCGGTGCCATCGGGGCGTGGGTCGTGTGGGACGGGGCGGCGGGCCGAGTCGAGGGAACCCTTCTCGTCGGTCTCTACGTGCTCTACGTCGCCGCCATCTGGATGCTCGAGCGGCGTCCGCCGATGCTCGGCGAAACGGCCGAGATCGCCGAGGCGCGGGAAGAAGCGGCCGAGGGCAGGGCGCCCAGGGGACGCGTCGGCCGCGAACTTGCGCTGGTGCTGGCCGGCCTGCTGGCGATGGCGGTCGGCGGCTGGCTGCTCGTCGAGGCGATGGTCCGCATCACCGGAGTCGAGGAAACGCAGACCCGACTGGGCCTTACCCTTGTCGGCTTCGCGACCGGCTTCGAACTGGTCGTGCTCGCCTGGTCGGCGGCCCGCCGTGGCGCATCCGAGGCGGTGGTGGCAGGGGTCGTCGGCTCCTTCGCCTACAACATGACGATGTCGCTCGGCGCCGGCGCGCTCGTTCGGCCGCTTGCGCTTGACAATGTCGGGATGCTGCATGCGCCGCTCCTGGTCATGCTGGGGGCCCTGGCGCTGCCGATCCTGCTGGCGGCTCCGTCCGGCCGTCTGTCGCGCCCGGCCGGCGGTCTTCTCGTTGCCGCCTATGCCGGCTACGTGATTCTTGTCCTGTTGTTCTGACGGTACTTGCGTGTTCATGAAATGTTCGATAGAATGCCCGTGACGCTCGCCCCCGGTCGGAAGACCGTTGGCAACAGTCGCGCTGTTGGACATCGTGAAGAGGAGCATCATGCCCGCCCCGCGGGCGCATGAGGGGAAGGAGTCGAATACGCAATTTGCGCTAGCCTCGTTTTCGCGTTTTCGGAAGATTCCGGAGCGGAGGCGCAGAGGGCAGACCCTCAATGCAGTTGTTCTGCCGACGACATCGGAGTGTCGTTAACTTCCTTTACATGGGGTCGTTTGACCGATTCGCTGATCGCGTCAGGAATGCTGTCCCATGTCGCCGCGCCCCTGGACATGGGGTCCATCGCTCGATTTCGCTGGCGTAGGGGCGGGCCGCGCTCGCCCTTCGATGTTCGCGCCAAAAATCGCGGTGGTCGCCAGGGGCGAGCGCGGCTCGCCCTACGAAACGGCCCCGCCCGTCAATTCCCGCTGGACATGGGGTCCATCCACGCTTTTTCGTTGCCGCCCCGGCCGGCCGCTTGATCGGGAGCGGGCGGGTTCGGTGTTACGCCGGCGTGACCGGCTTGCGCGCTGCCCGACATCGGCGCACTATGGCCCGTGGTGGGACCCAACAAGGAGTCAGCGACAATGACCGTGGGAAAGATCGATTGCATGCGTGGATCGCGTTTTGCCGGAGTCGTCTTTGCCGGATTGCTCGGGGCCGTCGGCTTCTGGGGCAGCAGCCTGCCGGCGGCGGCGGATGACGGCCAGGATGCGCTCAATGTGGCGAGCCTCGAACAGCTGCCGGACGGATCCATGGCCGATGAGCGCGGCGGCGCCATCACCTCGAAGTTCAACCTCAACTTCTACCTCCACGCGATTGCAACCGTGAGCGGCGAAGTCAAATTCCAGAAGGACATTCCTGAGCAGGGGACTCTGAGCCAGACGACGAGCCAATTCACCAGCGTCACCACGACCACCACCAGCACCAAGACGACGTCGGCACCTTAGCGGCATCGCTCTCCTAGCTGGAATGGGGCCGACGCCCGGCTAGCCGGCGTCGAGGATGCCCAGCCGCTGCAGCAGCGGCATGGCCTTCTCGGCGAAGCGGTCGAAGCGCTGGCGCAGCTCTCCGCGATTGGCGTCGCGGCCCTCGAGCTTCTTGCCCTCGCGGGTGAAGGTGATGCCGCGACGCTCGATCTCGCCGGCCGCGACCTCGAAGGCGCGGTCGAGACCGTGTTCGACGATGGCGGTCAGCAGCCCGCGCTCGATCATGCCGGCGGCCACGCCGCTGCCCGCAATCGGCGAGGCCAGCGTCGAACGTTCCGGGCTGTCCCAGGCGGCCGCGGCGAGCGCCTTGTTGAGCGAGGAGGGCAGGCTGAAGCGGCGGGCACCCGGCGCCACCGGCGGCCGCCGCTCTGCCGACGCGAAGACCGCCACCTGGCCCGCCGCCAGCAGCGTGTGCGCCGCCCTGACGACGTCCGCCTTCGGGAAGTCCTTCAGCTCCGGCCGGGCCGCGAGGTCGCCGATGGTCGTGGCGCCGTCGGCCAGGCTTGCCGCCACGGCGCGCGCCACCGGCGCTTCGAACTTGATCTCGCCGAGCGGCGACTTGACCTGATAGACGATGTCCTGCACCGCGCGGGTGGCGCCGATGGCGAGCTTGTCGATCTCGCGCGCGGCCTCGGCCGGCGGCAGATTGGGCGTGCTCTTGACGAAGACGTCGCGGCGGAAGCGCTGGTTGATGATGAAGTCCTTCAGCAGCTCCTGCCGCTCCCGCGTCGGCTGCTTGGCCATCAGCGCGGCGGCCTTGTTGGTCATCAGCAGGTTGCGGTGGTTCTCCATCAGCGTGGCCGAGCCGGCATAGGTGAGCTTGGCCGCATGCATCTCGCGGCCGACGTCGGTCGAATAGAACAGCGTCCAGCTGCGGTTGAAGTACTCGTGCGCCAGGTAGCCGCGCGGCTGCCCGGCGATGCGCTCGACGAACTTCGGCGCCGCCGGATTGGCCGCGAAGTAGGCGATCTTCAGGTCGCGCAGCTCCTTGAGGAATTCGACCGAGGCGCCGACGCGGGCGCTGGTGTCCATGCTTTCCGGCGGCCCGATCTCGGTCATCAGCCGCTGCAGCGGCGCCACCGTCGCCCAGCCCGGCAGGCAGTTGTAGCTCACATAGACGATGCCGCCCGGCTTCAGCTTGCGCTGGATGAATTCGACGATCGCGCGCCGCGCCAGGCCGCCGACCCAGCTGTACACGCCGTGCAGCGCGATGAAGTCGAATTCCGGAATGTTGGCCGTCAGCATCTGCTGGAAGCTGGCCTCGAGCACCGTGAGGTTGTCGACCTTGCCGGCTTCCGCCCAACGCCGCGCCGTCTGCACATGGGTCGGGTTGATGTCGCAGGCGAAGAACTGGCCCTTGGGGTTGGCGGCCGCCAGCACCGTGACCGTCTGGCCGTTGCCGCAGCCGAGCTCGCAATAGGTGAAGGGCTGGTCGACCGGCCGCGGGCGGTAGCCGTTGAGGACGGCGACGTAGTTCAGGTGCGCCGGCGCCAGCTCGGCGTAGAAATTGTCGGTATAGGCCAGGTCATGCACATAGCCTTCGGACCAGTCGAGCTGCGGCTGTCCCGTCGCCATCGATACGCTCCCCCCATCCCGCAGGTTCCACTGGCGCTAGTGTGAACCCTTATTCGACCGCAAAGGCAACGGCTGTTTGCCGCCGGCTGGCCGGCGTGCCATTCGTCGGCTAAAGGATCGTCCCCGCCAGCAGTATTCGTGCACGCATGGACTCGACCGCGCCACGGCTCGACGCCCCCTTGACCGACCATCGAACCCCCGGCCGCCACCACCTGCCGGTCCGGGCCGCCGTCACCCTGGCCGCAGCCATCCTGTGCTTCTCCGGCCAGGACGTGGCCTTGAAATGGCTGTCGGCCGACTACGGCATCGCGCAGAGCCTGTTCTTCGGCCGCATCCTGGCGGTGCCGCTGGCGCTCGGGCTGGCGTTCCGGGCAGGCACGATGGCCCAGCTGCGCATGCGGCGGCCTTTCCGTCACCTGCTGCGCGCCGGCTGCACGATCAGCGACATGACGATGTTCGTGGCCTCGATTTCGCTGATGCCGCTCGCCGACACCATCACCATCGGTTTCGCCGCGCCCCTCATCATGACCGTGCTTTCGGTATTCCTCCTCAAGGAGCGGGTGGGACCCAGACGATGGGCCGCGGTCCTCATCGGCTTCGTCGGCGTCGTCATCGTCATGCAGCCGAGCGGCGCCGGCTATGGACCTCCCGCCCTGTTCGCGCTCGGCTCGGCGACCGCCTTCGCCGCGGTGCTCATCCTGACGCGCAGCCTCGCCGCCACCGAAAGCGTGCCGTGCCTGATGTTCTGGAACTCGGGCATCGTCTCCGCGGCAATGGCCGTGGCCATGGTGCCGAGCTGGCGCACGCCCACGGGATTCGACCTCGGCATCTTCGCCATCAACGCCGCGACGGGCGCGATCGGGCAGATGTTGATCACGGAAGCCTTCCGCCTCGGCGAAGTGTCCCTGCTGGCGCCGATCCAATACACGTCGCTGTTGTGGGCGGCCTTTTTTGGGTTCCTCGTCTTCGGCGACAAGCCCACGCTGACCCTGCTGTTCGGCGCCAGCATCATCATCGCCAGCACGCTCTATATCGTCGAACGCGAAGCCCGGCTGGCCCGCCGCCCGCCGTCCGGTCTCCCCTGAACGGATCCCGTTGGCTTGGCCAGGCGGCGTGCTAAGCTGCCGCGATGACATCGTTTCCATCATGGCTCTGCCTTGCCGCCGGCGCGGCGCTGCTCGCCGGCTGCACGAGCGCCCCGCCGCCAAGCCAGTCCCTGCTGCTGGTTCGCGGTTCGGCGGAGATCGCGGGCGAGGGGCCCGCCTGGTGCTATGCCACGCTCGCCGATCCCGACTGCTACGTCGTGCCGGACGAATCCGCGCGCGAACGCCTGATCGGTGCCTATATCCCGGCCGGCCCGCCGCCCGCGCCGGCTGCGGCCGCGCCGTAGCCCTGAAGACCGGGCAGGGGGGTCCGCAGGACCGGCCGATTGACTCGCCGCATTTCCGCCCAACATAGTCCGTGCAGTCGTCGGCAGGTCGAGCCTGAAGGAGAATGAATTTGACTCTGATCGGAGCCATCGTGATCGGCGCCATCGTCGGATTGATCGCCCGGTTTCTCGTCCCCGGCAGGGATCCGCACGGCTTCATCATAAC
>JBKOWC010000190.1:0-3351 GCA_046724215.1 Pseudomonadota bacterium
GCGTCGAACCTGGCGGACGAACGGAAAGACGGCGAAATCGGCGAGCGAAAGCGGGCCGGCCAGATACTCGCCAGTCAGCAAGGCGTCCCACCGCGCCAGTTCCTTGAGCAGCTTGTCCTGTGCGGCTGCGATCTTGGCGGCATCCTCGACGACATCGGGCTTGCGGAAGAGCGTGGCCTCGAACAAGTCCGTTTGTGCATCCGACAGATGATTGTCCGCCTCCTGCATCAGGCGGCGCACCGTCGCGCGGCCCTTGGGATCTGACGGAAGGAGCGGCCGCTGCGGATACTGCTCCTCCAGATACTCGACGATGGCATGCGATTCCCACAGCGCGAACCCGTTGTCCACGATCGCAGGCACCTGACCGCGCGGGTTCACCGCGAGAAATTCCGGACTGTGCGTGTCGCCGCGATCGAATGACAGAAGCTTGAGGTCGTATGCGATCTGCTTGTGCTCGAGGGTCAGCCACACCTTCCAGGCGAAAGGCGAGCCTGATCCGTAATATAACGCGAGTGCCATGTCCTGCTATCCTCCATGCGATTTCGACGGGGCGACTCTATCAACACCGTGACCACTGCCAAGACGCAACCAGGGAACGAGGTTACGTCGGACGACACTGAGTTATTGGGGTCAGATTGAGCTAGCCCGGGTTTCGATCGAGTCGGCGAAGCAAAGGCCGGACCAATGATCCGGCCTTGCGAATTCTGGTAGCGGAGGAGGGACTTGAACCCCCGACCAACGGATTATGACCCCGCTGCTCTACCAACTGAGCTACTCCGCCATGAGGGCTTCAGGATACTTGCTTTCGGGGCGAAGGGGTATATGGCGGTCGCCCGGCGCCTGTCAAGCAAGCCGGGCGCGGCTTACGCGGCCGCCGCCACCGCCGCGGCCTTCGCGATCCAGCCGCCGCCGAGCACGCGCTCGCCGCCATAGATGACGCCGGCCTGGCCCGGCGCCACGCCGTATTGCGGCTCGGCGAAGACGACATGGACGCCGGCCGCCGTGGCATCGACGGTTGCCGCCACCGCCGGCGCCGTCGAGCGCACCTTCACCTGCACCGCCCTGCCCGCGTCCCCCATCTCGCTCAACCAGTTCGTCTCGCGCAAGACGATCTCCGTCGTCGCCAGCGCTGCCTTCGGCCCGACGATCACGCGCCGCTGCCCGGCGTCGAGGCGCACGACATAGAGCGGCTCGCCCTCGGCATCCACCCCGAGGCCGCGCCGCTGCCCGACCGTGAAATGGATGATGCCCGCATGCCGGCCGAGCACGCGGCCGTCCACATGCACGACCTCGCCCGGCTCGGCCGCCCCCGGCCGCAGACGCTCGACCACCCGCGCATAGCCGCCGCCCGGCACGAAGCAGATGTCCTGGCTGTCCGGCTTGGCGGCGACCGGCAGGTCGAGCCGCCCGGCGATGGCGCGCACCGCGTCCTTGCGCAGGTCGCCCAGGGGAAAGCGCAGGAAGTCGAGCTGCGCCGGCGTCGTCGCGAAGAGGAAATAGCTTTGGTCGCGCGCCGGGTCGGCGGCGCGATGCAGTTCCGGCCCGGCAACGCCCATCACCCGCCGCACGTAATGTCCCGTCGCCAGCGCCGCGGCGCCGAGATCGCGCGCCATGTCCACGAGGTCGCGGAACTTGACCCGCTGGTTGCAGCGCACGCAGGGGATCGGCGTCTCGCCCCGCAGATAGGTGTCGGCGAAATCCTCCATCACGGCGGCGCGGAAGCGGCTCTCGTAGTCCAGCACGTAGTGCGGGATGCCGAGCCGGTCGGCCACCCGTCGCGCGTCATGGATGTCCTGGCCGGCGCAGCAGGCGCCCTTCCGCCCCACCGCCGCGCCGTGGTCGTAGAGCTGCAGTGTGATGCCGACGACGTCGAAGCCGGCCTCCTTGACGAGCGCCGCCGTCACCGAGCTGTCGACGCCGCCCGACATCGCTACCACCACCCGCGTCGCCGCCGGATCGCTGAATCCCATCGCATCCATGGCCGCGGACTATAGGCAAACGAACCGTCCGCGCAATCCGCACGGCTTCAAGTCACGCGGAGCCGCGCAGGACGGCAGGCGTCTCTCCTCCGCGGCTCCGCCGCGCCGCGCGTCTCATTCCCCTTGATTGTTCCCGAAATGTTCCATACAATGGGGGCGCTGTTGGACATCGTGAACAGATCCAAGGCAACGGCACATTCGCTCCGCGAGAGTGCCGAATACCGCTCCATGTTCGGCTCTCCACGCTAACGCAAATTGCGTGAGGTTAAATTGCAGATTTTCGAGTCTTCCGAATTTCCGCTCTGTCGGCAGCGCCCGGTTCCTCCGCGGCTCCGCGCCTTCGCGTGAATCGAATCCAGCGCCGTCCCGCTGGACATGGGGTCCATCCGCTCGATTTCTCACCGGTCTTGTAGGGACGGGTCTAAAACCCGCCCGAGCGCCGCTCCCGCTGGGCATGGGGTCCATCGCTCGGTTTTGATTGCGGCGGTCGCCGGCGGCGCTACGGCCGCCGCAGGCGCTCCGCCAGCCGTCGCAAGGGAGCCGGATCGCGGATCAGGTCGAGGGCGGCCGAGAAGTGGCCCATCGGGCGGAGGAAGAGGTTCTCGGGCGGGATGTGCCAGCGCTTGGCGAGGGCGGCGCCGCGGTGGAACGGCGTCACGTCGTCGGCGGTGCCGAGCACCATGATGACATCGCGGGGGTCAAGCGGCGGCAGCTCGAGCGGGTCGGTCAGCGGCCGCCAGCGGTCGAAGCTGGCCGGCGTCCACCCCGCATGCCTGAGCACGCCGGGCACGCCCACGAGCTTGGCGATGCTGCTGTCGAACGACAGGCCGCCGACGTCCTCGGTCGTGGTCCCCAGGAACACCGCGTCGGGCCGGTAGGCGGCGGGCCAGTGCCGGCAGTGGCTCGCCACGAGCTGGCTGGCCAGCGCACCCAGGCTGGTGCCGCCGACGGCGACGCGGGCGCCGCTGGTGGTCCGGCACCAGGCGACGAGCATCGCCAGCTCGCGCACCTCGGCGCTGAAGAGGTCGAGTGCGGAGGTCGGCGGCCCCGAGAGGAACGGCTCGCCGCCATACCAGCCGGCCGGCCGCCGGCGGTTGTGCCAGGGCGCCTCGATGCGCACCACCCGCACGCCCATGCGGACCAGGTCGCCGACGCCGTCCTCGACCCCATCGAGCGACTCGATCTCGACGGCGAGGCCATGGGCGTCGATGAGGCTCGGCGGATCGGCGACGCCGACCGGCTCGAACACATGCGCCCAGGCGGTGGCGCCGACCGCCGGGTCGCCGCTCGGGAACCGGAGCCAGTATTCGGTGGCATGCGCACCGGCGATGCGGCGGGATGCGGCGATCTCCGGCAGCGGCACCGGGGGCAG
>JBKOWC010000356.1:0-7114 GCA_046724215.1 Pseudomonadota bacterium
CACGCTCACGAACGACGATGCCGCGCCGGCGGGACTGGTCGAGAAGCTCGTCGGTACGCCATCGGCGGCAGGCGCCGGCATCGCGCTGGCCGGCCGCCACCTGCGCGTTGCCGATTTCACCGGCAGCACCTTGGCGGCGGCCGATCAGCGCGATGCGGTGCTCGACGGCGCCTCCTTCCGCCGGGCCCACCTGCAGGGGGCGCAGTTCGATCGGGCCGAACTCACCAATGCGGCGTTCGACGGCGCCGATTTCTTCGGCGCCTCCTTGCGCGATGCCCGCCTCAACGGCGCCGCCTTCGATCACGCGTCGCTGAGGGGCGCCAGGATGGACGGGGCCGATCTCTCGGGGGCGCAGATCCTCAACGGCGAATGGCAGGGCGCCTCGCTCGCGGCCGCAATGTTCACGGGCGCAGTGATCAAATGGACGCACCTCGAGGGAGTCGACCTCACCGCGGCGCGGCTCGACCATGCGTTGATCTTCCAATCGTTCCTCGGCGGTGCTTCGCTCGACGGCGCGACCCTGTCCGGCGCCCGCATGCAGGAGAGCGACCTTTCCGCCGCGAGCGCCGTCGCCGCCGACCTCGAGGGCTCCCGGCTCGAGCGCAACAACTACCGGCTCCTCGATCTTCGGGACGTCGCGATCGGCGCCTCCGGCGCGGTCATCGATCCGCTGCCGTCGGCCGAGGACGAGGTGCTGCGCGGCCTGTGGGGGCCGCATGCCACCTGGCCGCATCCGCCGGCGCGGCCGGAATACGTGGCCAAGGTCGCGATCACGCTCAAGGACCTCGCCTGCGCCGACCGCTCGGCCGCTGCCGGCATCTTTCGCCGCCTCGCCGCGAAAACGGCCGTCGCCGACCCACTGGTGCTCCAGGACCACGCCGCCATCGCCGACCTCCTGCGCACGGCGATCGAGCAGGCGCGCGCCGCCGGCAGCTGCGCCGCCCTCGCCGGCCTCGACCTCGCCGCGCTGATGGTGCCGGCGCCGAACTGAGCCTCGCAGCGTCCAACACGTTCAAAAGTTCGAATAGATCAGCGCGACCTGGCCGTCGGCGGCGATGCTCGCCGGCGTGACGATGGGTTGATCCTGGATGGCCAGCCAGCAGGCGTCGGCGCTCGCGAGGGAGGCACACCGCGGATGCCGGCGCCAGCGCTCCGCAAGCAGCTGCACGACCGCCCTGTCGTCGACGCTGAGGTCGCGCAGGCGTTGCTCGCGACCGAGGGCGATGCCGATGGTCAGGAAGGCGAGGCGCGGCAGCTCGCTGCAATAGATGGCGGTGTCGTCCGGCTGGAAGAGGCTGTCGTAGGGGCGGCCGTAATAGCGCTGCGCCGCGCGGAGCATCGCGGCCGCCTGCGTAGCCGTCAGGTTGCGAACGCGATAGACGGCGTAGCGCCCGCCCTTGCCACGCGGGGTCCAGGCCTCCAGCGGCGTCTCCCGCACCGTCGCCGCGGCCTCTACGACATAGGCGACACCGTCACGCCAGCGGACGATGCCCATATGCGTGAAGCGGCTGCCGGTCGCCGCCAGGATGGCGGCCGACTGCCGGCTCTGCGACTCCTGGAAGACGAGGTCGCCGTCGTGCAGGAGCGGCGGAAGCTCCCCTGGCCAAGTGGGCAGGACGACGGCGGCTGCAGCCGCGAGGGCGCCGGCCGCGATCATGAGCCGCCGTCGAGTCAGGGGTCGGTGGGTGGGCAGTGCGGCCACGATAGTCCCGCCGGCGCGACCATCGCGCCTCCCCATCGGACCTCAATATTGTGGCAACAGTTGGCTGGCGTGCAAAACAACCCCATGCATTAAAAAATAGTCGTTGTTTTTCAACGGCCACGCTTTGACGGTTGGGGTCGGTTCCGGGGGCGTTTTTGCGCGCCAGCGCCGCAGCCGGACTACTTTTTGGCGAAGGCGCTGCCCTGCCGCTTGGCCATGAACGACTTGGCCGTTTCGACCGCGACGGCGGCATCGCGGCAGTAGGCGTCGGCGCCGATGTTCTGGGCGAAGGCCTCGTTGAGCGGCGCGCCGCCCACCAGGACGACATAGTCGTTGCGCATGCCCTTCTCGATGAGCGTGTCGATGACGACCTTCATGTAGGGCATGGTGGTGGTGAGCAGCGCCGACATGCCGAGGATGTCCGGAGCGTGCTCCTCGATCGCCTTCAGGTAGTTCTCGACCGGGTTGTTGATGCCGATGTTGACGACCTCGAAGCCGGCGCCCTCCATCATCATGGCGACCAGGTTCTTGCCGATGTCGTGGATGTCGCCCTTGACCGTGCCGATCACCATCTTGCCGATCTTCGGCGCCCCGGTCTCGGCGAGCAGCGGGCGCAGGATATGCATGCCGGCCTTCATGGCGTTGGCCGCCAGCAGCACTTCCGGCACGAACAGGATGCCGTCGCGGAAATCGATGCCGACGATGCGCATGCCCTCGACCAGGCCCTTGGTCAGCGTGTCGTAGGGCGTCCATTTGCGCTCGAGCAGAATGTTGACGCCCTCGACGACCTCGTCCTTGAGGCCGTCGTAGAGGTCGTCGTGCATCTGCTGCACCAGCTCGTCGTCGTTGAGCGAGCGCAGGTCCAGTTCACCTTCTTCCGCCATGGCCTATCCGTTCCTCGACGATCGCCGCACTCGCGGCAATCTGACATGGCCGGCACGCTAGTCAACGGCCCTCTGCCGGCCCTGCGCCGCCGCGACGGATAATGACGGTCGCGCGACACTGCTGGCGTGGAACCGACATGGCGGGGAGTGACCGGCGGGACGGGCAGCAACTTTGCGTTCGGAGCGGCGTCTGCTATCAAACCCTACCTTAATGTTCCCGCGGAAGACCTCCAGCATGGCAACGAAGGCGGTGAAACCGTTCCTACTGCGACCGGGCAAGCTCACGCTTGCCGATCTGCGCGCCCTCTATGAGACCGAGCAGCCGATCCGCCTCGACCGCACTTGTTGGGCCAAGGTAGAGGCGAGCGCGCGGACCGTGCAGGCCGTCATCCGCGAGAACCGCTCGGTCTACGGCGTGAATACCGGCTTCGGCAGCCTGGCGCGCACGCGCATCGCCGACGACCAGCTGGCCGAGCTGCAGCGCCGCCTCGTGCTCTCGCACATGGCCGGCACCGGGCCGCTGATCGATGACCGGCTCGTACGCCTCGTCCTGATCATGAAGATCAATGGTCTGGCGCTCGGCTTCTCCGGCGTGCGGCGCGTCGTCATCGAGGCGCTGGTGAAGCTGGTGAATGCCGGAGTCTACCCGTGCATCCCGGCCAAGGGCTCGGTCGGCGCCTCCGGCGACCTGGCGCCGCTCGCGCATCTGACCGCGCCGCTGCTCGGCATCGGCGCGGTCCGCCGGCGCGGCCGCATCATGCCGGCGACGCAAGGGTTGAGGGCCGCCGGGCTGGCGCCGATGCAACTGGCCGCCAAGGAAGGACTGGCGCTCCTCAACGGCACGCAGCTGTCGGCAGCGCAGGCCGCCGCCGGGCTGCTCGCCGCCGAGGACGTCTTTGCCGCGGCGCTCGTCGCCGGGGCGCTTGCGGTCGACGCCGCCGCCGGCAGCGACGTGCCCTTCGATGCCCGCATCCATGCCGCGCGCGGGCAGCCGGGCCAGATCGCCGTCGCCAGGCTGCTGAAGCAGCTGCTGGCCGGGAGCGCCATCCGGGAGTCGCATATCGATTGCGACCGGGTGCAGGATCCCTACTCGCTGCGCTGCCAGCCGCAGGTGATGGGGGCGGCGCTCGACATGCTTCGCTTCGCGGCCGGCGTGGTCGAACGCGAGGCCAACGCGGTGTCCGACAATCCGCTCGTCTTCGCTAAGTCGGGCGACATCCTTTCGGGCGGCAATTTCCATGCCGAGCCGGTGGCCATGGCGGCCGATGCCGCAGCGATCGCGGTGGCCGAGATCGGCGCCCTCTCAGAGCGCCGCACCGCGCTCCTGACCGACGCCCGGATGAGCGGCCTGCCGGCCTTCCTGGTGCCGGAACCCGGACTGAATTCGGGCTTCATGATCGCGCATGTGACGGCGGCGGCGCTGGCCTCCGAAAACAAGGGCCTCGCGCATCCCGCGAGCGTCGACAGCCTGCCGACATCGGCCAACCAGGAGGATCATGTGAGCATGGCGGCCTATGCGTCGCGCCGGCTTGGCGACATCGCCGACAACACGGCCGGCATCGTCGCCATCGAGCTGCTGGCGGCGGGCCAGGGCGTCGACCTGCGGCGGCCCCTGAAGACGAGCCCGCGGCTGGCGGCGGCGATGGCGCTCCTGCGCCGCCGCGTGCGCTTCTGGCGCGAGGACCGCGAGATGGCGCCGGACATCGCGGCGGCCAAGGCGCTGATCGCCTCCGGCCAGCTGCGCGATCTCGTCGGTGCGACGTTCATAACCTGACGGGTCCCCCGTCGCTGACCTCCGAAATCCGTCTCCGAAATCCGTCTGGCCCACCCGCGGCGGCTTGGCTATGCTGATCCTGACCAGTTGGTCAAACAGGGAGAAACATAGCCATGCGACGCCTTCTTATGGCCGCCATTGCCGCGGCCGCGTTCGCCCTGCCTGCGGCAGCCGATGATTTCAAGCCGGCCGTCATCTTCGACACCGGCGGCAAGTTCGACAAATCCTTCAACGAGGCCGCCTACAACGGCGCCGAGAAGTTCAAGAAGGAAACCGGGATCAAATACTCGGAGTTCGAGATCACCAATGAATCGCAGCGCGAGCAGTCGCTGCGCAAGCTGGCGCAGCGCGGCGCCACCGTGATCGTCGCCACCGGCTATGCCGAAGCGCCGGCCGTCAAGACCGTGGCCACGGAATTCCCGAAGGTGAAGTTCACGCTGATCGACGACGTGGTCGATCTTCCCAACGTGCAGTCGGTCATCTTCAAGGAGAACGAGGGCTCGTTCCTCGTCGGCGTGCTTGCCGCCATGGCGTCCAAGACCGGCAAGGTCGGCTTCGTCGGCGGCCAGGACATCCCGCTGATCCGCAAGTTCGCCTGCGGCTATGTGCAGGGCGTCAAGTACGTCAATGCCAACGCCGAGGTGTTCCAGAACATGACGGGCACCACGGGCGATGCCTGGAACGATCCGACCAAAGGCGGCGAACTGGCGAAGAGCCAGTTCGATCGCGGCGCCGACGTCGTCTATGCGGCGGCCGGCGGCACCGGCATGGGCGTCTATCAGGCGGCCAAGGATTCCGGCAAGCTCGCCATCGGCGTCGACAGCAACCAGAACTACATCCATCCCGGCACGATGCTGACCTCGATGATGAAGCGCGTCGACCTCGCCACCTACAACGCCTTCAAGACGGCCAAGGATGGCACCTGGAAGCCGGGCCTGCAGGTGCTCGGCCTCAAGGAGGAAGGCGTCGACTGGGCGTTCGACAAGTACAACAAGTCGCTGATCACCGATGCGATGAAGGCCAAGGTCGACGACGCCAAGAAGGACATCATCTCCGGCGAGATCAAGGTCCACGACTACACGGCGGACAACGCCTGCCCGTAATCCGGGTATGCCGTCGTCGCCGGGCGCCGAGCCTGACGTCGCGGGGGCGGGCCGCAGTCCCGCCCCCGCCGCCGGCGACGCCCCCGCCGTCGAGCTCATCAACATCGACAAGCGCTTCGGCCCGGTGCATGCCAACCGGGCCGTCAGCGTGACCGTCGCGCGCGGCTCGATCCACGGCATCGTGGGGGAGAACGGCGCCGGCAAGTCGACGCTGATGAGCATCCTCTACGGCTACTACCAGGCCGATGCCGGCGAGATCCGCGTGAACGGCCGGCCCTCCCGCATCCACAGTTCGCACGACGCCATCGCCGCCGGCATCGGCATGGTGCATCAGCACTTCATGCTGGTGGACAATTTCAGCGTGCTGGAAAACGTGGTGCTGGGCATCGAGGGCGGTCCGCTGCTCGGGCCGGCCGCTGCGACCGGTCGCGCCGCTCTCCGCCAGCTCAGCGATTCCTACGGCCTGGCGATCGACCCTGACGCCATCATCCATGATCTGCCGGTCGGGCTGCAGCAGCGCGTCGAGATCCTGAAGGCGCTGCACCGCGGCGCCGACATCCTGATCCTCGACGAGCCGACGGCGGTGCTGACGCCGCAGGAGGTGGACCAGCTCTTCGCCATGCTCGGCCGCCTGCGCGCCCAGGGCAAGACGGTCATCCTCATCACCCACAAGCTGCGCGAGATCATGGCCGTGACCAACCGCGTGACGGTGATGCGCGGCGGGGGCGTGGTGGCGACCGTCGATACGGCGGAAACCAGCCGCGAGCAGCTGGCCGAGATGATGGTCGGCCGCAAGGTGCTGCTGCGCGTGGAGAAGCCGGCGGCGACATTGGGGGCGGTCGTGCTCGACGTCGCCCATCTCGGCGTCGTCGATGGCGCCGGCGTTCCGCGGGTCAAGGACGTCAGCTTCACCGTGCGCGCCGGGGAGATCGTCGGCGTCGCCGGCGTCAGCGGCAACGGCCAGAGCGAACTGCTGGAGGCGCTCGCGGGCATGCGCCGCTACAGCGGCGACGTCCGCCTCGACGGCAATCCCATCGCCCATGATCAGGGCGGGATCCTGGCGCGCACGCTGCGCCGCCTGCACGTGGCCCACGTGCCCGAAGATCGCCAGCGCGAAGGGCTCGTCAGCGCCTTTGCCGCCAACGAGTCGGCGATCCTCGGCTATCACGACGATCCCGGCTATAACGGGCGCGTGCTGATGGATCGCGGCAAGATCGTCAGCCGCTGCCGCAAGGAGATGCAGGCCTTCGACGTGCGGCCCTGCAATCCGGTGTTGCGCACGGCGGCGTTCTCCGGCGGCAACCAGCAGAAGATCGTGCTGGCGCGCGAGATCGACCGCTCGCCCTCGCTGCTGCTCGTGGGGCAGCCGACCCGCGGCGTCGACATCGGCGCCATCGAGTTCATCCATCGTCGCCTGCTGGAGATGCGCGCCGCGGGCAAGGCGATCCTGCTGGTCTCGGTCGAGCTCGATGAGATCCTGGCGCTTGCCGACCGCATCCTCGTCATGTTCGACGGCCGCCTGGTCGGCGAGCTGCCGCGCGCCGAGGCCACCGAGGCCAAACTCGGCCTGCTCATGGCCGGCGTCGAGGGGCACGCCTAGCCATGGCCGTGGCCGCCGGCAGCGAGATCCCCCGCTGGGTCGACTATCTGC
>JBKOWC010000270.1:0-5114 GCA_046724215.1 Pseudomonadota bacterium
GCGTCGTCATGTAGCGGCCCATGACCTGCTGCTGGCTGTAGCGCAGGTCGGGCCCCCTCACCGTGTTGAAGGTGATCGTGGCGCCATTGACCTGCGCTGCACCGCGCCAGCTTCCGACAAAGGGATTCTGCTGGGCCGGCGAGATCGCGGGACCGAGAAGGACAAGACCGGCCAACAACGCAACGCGACGCTGCATGCCGACCTCCCCCGGTTCACCCCAGTTCGAGACTGGTGACGCCGAACACACCGCCGAGATCGATGGACGGGTTCGGCCCAGTGTACATGCGCGCCGTTTCGAATGCAGGCTTCAGCCTCATCCGTTCGGCCAGCGCCAGGGCGGCCTTGTTGATGTCCGGCATGTCGATCGCCACCGTCGCAGCGCCGAGCTTGGCGGCAAGCGCCGATACCAAGGCGGCGGCAATCTCGGGCGAATCGGCGAACAATGGCCCTACGCGCGATGCCGTCTGGCAGGCGCGGATGACGGCAAAGCCCGCAAGCGCGCCGTCGCGCAGCGCCACCATCGCCGCGCGCTCGGGCAGCGAAATCCACGACGCCAGGAAGGAATCGCGCGCTTCGGGGAAAAAGCGGCGGTCGTAGGCGGCCAGCTTGTCGAACGCCACGCTACGCGCGTCGATCAGGCTGACGCCGGCGGGCAGCTGGGCAGCGCCGGGCGCGCCCTCGTGGCGGATGTTGTTCCAGGCCAGCCGGAAGCCCGACTTGCGATAGTTGGCCTGCTGTGCGGGTACGCCGTCGAGTCCGACATTGCGGCCGCTGAGTCGCGCCATGCCGGCCTGCCAGACTTTTATGCCATAGCCTTTGCCGCGCACCGCGGGGCGGGCGATGTAGAAGCCAAGAAAGCCGAACGCTGCGCCGTATTTCACCACCGAGATGCAGACGACGGGTTCGCCGTCGAGCCGACCGATCAGGAAGGCGCCGGGATCGGCGACGAAGAAGGCATGCGCGTCGGTGTTGCCAGGGTTCCAGCCCTCGTCGCCGGCCCAGCGGGCCATGCGTTGCACATCGTCGGCACTGCCGACCGCAATCTCGAATGTCATGTGGGAAAGCTAGCCGAATTGGCGGAATGCAGCGACAGTTGCTTGCAAAGGCCGCGTCATCGCCGTCAGAGTGATAGCCAACGAAAGGTTGTGCGGAGGATACGATGAAGCGGTTGGCGCTGCTGGTAGCGATGTTCTTCGTTTCACTGCTGCTGGCGGGCCAAGCCGGCGCGCAGCAATGGGTGGCCAGCTGGACCGCTTCGGCGCACGGTCCCTATCCCATCGGCAATCCAACCGCCCAGCCCGAGCTCAAGTTCGCGTTCCCGTCCGCCCAGCAGGGCGCCCGCAACCAGACCTTTCGCCTGATCGTGAAGCCCGACGTGTGGGGCCAGCAAACCCGCATCAGGCTGTCGAACGCCTTCGGCGCCCAACCCGTCACCTTCAACGACGCCTTCGTCGGCTTGCAGGAAAGCGGCAGTGCTGTCGTCAAGGGCACCAACCAGCCGGTGCTTTTCGCCGGCCAGAAGAGCGTCACCGTCGCGCCCGGCCAGAGCGTCGTCAGTGATGCGGTCGCGTTGCCCTTCGTCAAGGCGCCAGCCGATCCGTTGCTCAAGGGACGCAAGCTCGCGGTCAGCTTCCATGTCACCGGCGAGAGCGGCCCGATGACGTGGCACGCCAAGGCGCTGCAGACCTCCTACGTCACGCCGCCCGGTTCCGGTCCCAAAGGCCAGGACGAGGGCGAGAGCGCGTTCCCGTTCTCGACGACCTCGTGGTACTTCCTCGACGAAGTCGACATGAACCTGCCGGCCAAGGCCGAAGTCATCGTGGCGTTCGGCGATTCGATCACCGACGGCACAGGCACCACCATCAACGGCGACGATCGCTGGCCCGATGTCCTCTCGCGGCGCCTGCACGCCGCCTACGGCGACGATTTCGTCGTGGTCAACCAGGGCATCGGCGGCAACCAGGTGGCCGGGCCGGCTGAATACACGCCGGCAAAACCCTTCCCCGGCGGCCCCAGCGCGCTGTCGCGGCTCGACCGCGACATCACAAGCCTGCCCGGCGTGTCCACCGTGATCTGGCTGGAAGGCATCAACGATTTCGGCGCGGCCAACGCCACCGCCGACGCCGTCCAGGAGGGCTACGCCAAAGGCGTCGGCTATCTGCGCCAGAAGATGCCCGGCGTGAAGATCTTCGCCGCCACCCTGACATCGGCGCTCAACAGCACGATCGCGAGTCACGGCCGGCCGGAGGTCGACGCCAAGCGCAAGGCGCTGAACGAATTTCTGCGCACATCCAAGATCTTCGACGGCGTCATCGACTTCGACAAGGCCACGCTCGACCCCGCGACCGGCGAGGTGAAGCCGGAATTCCAGCCCAATTCCTCGATCGGCGGTCCGGGCGACAAGCTCCATCCCAACCGCGCCGGCTATGCGGCGATGGCCAATGCCATCGATCTTGCGCCGATCACCGGACGCGCGAAGTAGCCATGCTCATGCGGACCGCGCGCCTCATGAGCGCGCCGGACGCGCGCGGTCCGGAAGAGACCTACTCCGCGGCTTTGGCCGTGGCCGAGAAGAACCGATTCTCCGGCCGCGGCAGGCCGAGATTTTCGCGCAAGGTCGCGCCCTCGTACTCGGTGCGGAACAGGCCGCGGCGCTGCAGCTCGGGCACGACCTTGTTGACGAAATCGTCGAGCCCGCCCGGCAGGTAGGGGAACATGACGTTGAAGCCGTCGCTGGCTTCGGTCATCAGCCATTCCTCCATCTGGTCGGCGATCATCTTGGGCGTACCCATGACGGCCAGCCCGCCATAGCCGCCCAGGCGGCCGGCCAGCTGACGCACCGTCAGGTTCTCGCGCTTGGCCAGCGCCACCACCCGCTCGCGGCCGCTCTTGCTCTGGTTGGTCTCGGGAATCTCGGGCAGCGGCCCGTCGGGATCGAACTTGCGGGCGTCCTGGCCGATCGCGATCGACAAGGCGGCGATGCCGCTGTCGTAGCTCACCAGGCTGTCGAGCCGGGCGCGCTTTTCCTTCGCCTCGTCGAGCGACTCGCCGACAATGGTGAAGGCGCCGGGCAGGATTTTTATGTGCTCGGGGTTGCGGCCGAGCCGGGCCGCCCGGCCCTTCACGTCGGCATAGAAGGCGCGGCCGGCTTCGATAGGCCCGCCGGCGGCGAACACCACTTCCGCCGTCTCGGCGGCAAGCTGGCGGCCGGCGTCCGAGGCGCCGGCCTGCACCATCACCGGCCAGCCCTGGATCGGGCGGGCGATGTTGAGCGGTCCGCGCACCGTCAGATACTTGCCCTTGTGGTTCAGCACGTGGAGCTTGGCCGGGTCGAAATAGAGGCCCTGCTCGACGTCGCGGATGAAGGCGTCGTCGGCCCACGAGTCCCACAGGCCGGTGACGACGTCGAAGAACTCGCGGGCGCGGGCGTAGCGCTCGCCATGCTCCATCTGCTCGTCCATGCCGAAATTGAGCGCGGCGTCGGGGTTCGACGTCGTCACCAGGTTCCAGCCGGCGCGGCCGCCCGAGATGTGGTCGAGCGAGGCGAAGCGGCGGGCGATTGTGTAGGCGGGCTCGAAAGTGGTCGAAGCAGTGGCGATCAGGCCAAGATGCTGGGTCGCCATGGCGAGCGCGGGCAAAAGCGTCAGCGGATCGAACGAGGTGACCGTGGCGCTGCGCTTCAGCGCCTCCATGGGCATGTTCAGCACTGCCAGGTGATCGGCCATGAAGAAGGCGTCGAAGCGGCCGCGCTCCAGGGTCTGGGCATAGCTCACCAGGGCCTTGAGATTGAAGTTGGCGTCCGGCGTGCCGCCCGGATAGCGCCAGGCGGCGGTATGGATGCTGACCGGGCGCATGAAAGCGCCGAGGCGCAGCTGCTTGGTTTTGGCCATGGAAGCCTCGCGAGGATTGCGAGAGACATAGGCGGGTCGATGGCCGGCCGGCAAGCCCGGTTAGGCGACAAGAACTAATTCGACCGATAAGCAGGCCGTAGCCGGCAACCGGCCCGGCAACCCCCGGCCGTCGCAGACCGTTGCTTGTCGAGACAGGAACCGGAGATCGATATGAACGCCCAAGACGAGAAGATTCGTGACGCCATCACCGGTGCCTTCACGCGGCAGGGTATCGACGCCCGAAGCCTCGCCGTCGACGTGCGCCGTGGGGCGGTCAGCATCAGCGGAAGCGTTCCGACCCAACGGCAACGCGACGAGCTCGTGCCAACCGCCGCAGCGGTCGCACCGGGCAGCGTGACGCTGCAGATCGCCGTGACGGTGGTTCCTGTCGCGCCGGGCGACAGTCGGGACGGACGAGGCCGTTCGCCCTTGAGCGGGACATCGGCCGACTCCGCCCACGAGAGCCGCCATCAGCGCGATCCCTGAGCGGACGGGCGGCCGGCTCTGAGGGCCAGCGCGAGATCCGGCCGGTCGGTGGTGAACACATCGACGCCGAGATCGAACATCTTGGTGATTGCCGCCGCATCATTGCAGGCCCAGCCGCCGATGCCGAGGCCGGCCTGGCGGACCCGGGCGACGCTCGCGGCATCGAGGATGCTGCCGCGCAAGCCGAGCATGGGCACGCCGTGCGAATGGGCCAGGTCGATCACCGCGGCGAGGCCGATATCGATCTGGGTCTCGGGCGTCACCAGCCAGACATGGCGCATCGGCTGGCCGTGACGCGGCACCTCGGCCGCGGTCGCGAGCTGGAAACTGGTCATCACCGTGCGCTCGAGGATCCGCCCCGCCTTGAGCGCGGCGACGATGCGGGCTGCGTGATCGGAATAGGGCACGCGGTTGGGACCGGCCTTCATCTCCAGGCGCAGGATGATGTCGGTGGGCCGGAAGATCTCGATGACCTCGTCGAGCAGCAGCATGCGCTGGCCGCCGCTGCCCTTGAGGATGAGTTTGGAGAGCTCGGCCCAGTCGTGCTGGCAGACGGCGCCGACGCCGTCGGTGGTCCGCTCCAGCGTGGCGTCGTGGATCACCACCAGCCGGCCGTCGCGCGAGGGATGGACGTCGAATTCGACCTGCTCGACCGGCAGCTTCGCGGTCTGCTCGAAGGCGAGACGGCTGTTCTCCGCCCACAGCAGGGCGCCGCCACGGTGCGAGGCGATGTCGGTC
>JBKOWC010000056.1:0-3264 GCA_046724215.1 Pseudomonadota bacterium
GGCAATCTCGTCCGGCGCTTCGCGCGGCGCGGCGCCGATCTGGCCGCTCACGAAACCCGTGCAGGTGACGCGCAGCAGCGAGGTGAAATTGCCGACCTCGCCGCGCAGCTCCATGACCTCGTCATAGAGCGTGCTGATGAAACGCGGCGTCGACAGGCCCTGGCTGGCGGCGATCTCGTCGAGGATCGTCCAGAACAGCGACTCCAGCCGGATGCTCGTGCAATAGCCGTTCAACCGCACCGAGCGCGTCACGACCTTGTAGATTTCAGGATCCTGGCTTGCGAAGACCCGACACATCTCTTCCTCCCGAATCGTTCGCCGGGCGGCCGACTCGTTGCTTGCTCTTCGGCCCTCGCGGTCCCCGCGTGCCGCGACGGATCCGCGTCCCGCATATTTGTTGTTCATGACAAGATTAGGACGATCGCCGCAGGCGCGAAAGCGCTAATGCAACGTGTCCAGGTAGCCGATCAGGCGCTGGCGAATCGCCGGATCGGCTTGCTTGTAGTGCATCACGACGCCCGGGATGAACGCCTGAGGATTGGTGAGCCAGCGGTCGATCGTGTCGCGCGACCAGACGACGCCGTCCTTGTTGGCGCGCAAGGCATCCGAATAAGTGAAGCCCGGCAGCGTGCCGGCCTTGCGGCCGACGACGCCGAAGAGGTTCGGCCCCTGGCGCTTGCCGCCGCCCTTCTCCGCGGTGTGGCAGGTGCCGCAATGTTTCTTGAACAGCGCCTTGCCCTCGACGTCATCGCCGGCGGCCGGGCGCCCGGCGAGGACGAAGAGCAAGGCGACCGCTATGCTTCGCGTGACCGACCAAGGCACCGCCGGGCCTCCCGCTGGAAAACTCGGCGGTCTCTAGCGTGAGGCGAGCGTGCTCGGGTGGTATCGGGATACGGCAAGCCGTCCGGACGCGAAGGCGCTATGGACGGCACGGATGTCTAGAGGCCCATGACGCCAACTTCGCGATCTCATTCACTTCGTGATTCCCCCGCGAAAGCGGGGGCCCAGGGCCGGCGTACCGTCAGCGGCTCTGGCCCCCCGCTTTCGCGGGGGAATCGATTGAGAGTGCGACGGACAGTGTGGCCCGAGGGCGTGGGCGCGACAGGTCGGAAGTTGGCGCCAATGGTTGAGACCCGCCCCTACAAACGCCGTCCTACAGCCAGTGCGTCTTCTTGAAGCGCCAGTAGAGGAAGCCGCAGGCGCCGAGAATGACCGCCATCACGACCGGATAGCCGAAGCTCCAGTGCAGCTCCGGCATGACGGCGAAGTTCATGCCGTAGATGCCGGCGACCGCCGTCGGCACCGCCAGAATGGCGGCCCAGCTCGCCAGCTTCTTCGTCACCTCGCTCTGCCCGACCGAAGCCAGCAGGAGGTCGACCTCGAGCGCCGAGTTCAGCAGCTCGCGCAGATAGTCGACGCTGTCGTTCACCAGCACGGCGTGGTCGTGGATGTCGCGGAAATAGGGATGCGCGTGCTTGTCGATCAGTGGCATGTCGAAACGCGTCAGGCGGTTGCTCATTTCGACCACCGGCGCCACGGCCCGCCGCAGCGACAGCAGGTCGCGCTTCAGGCGATAGATGTGCTCGACCGTCTGCTGGTCGAAGACGTCGTTGAAGACATGCTCCTCGAGCGACTCGACCTCCTCCTCCAACGCGTCGACCACCGGGAAGTAGTTGTCGACGACGAAATCCATGATCGCATAGAGCACGAAGTCGGTGCCAAGCTTGAGCAGCCGCGGCGTGCTCTCGCAGCGGGCGCGGACCTCGCGGTAGGACGCCGACGGCCCGTGCCGGATGGAGATGACGTAGTCCTTGCCGAGGAACACATGCGTCTCGCCGAACTGCGTGCGCTTGTCGACCAGCTGCGCCGTGCGCAGCACGACGAACAGCGAGTCGCCGTAGACCTCCACCTTCGGCCGCTGATGCGCGCGGTGCGCGTCCTCGATCGCGAGCTCGTGCAGGCCGAACCGCTGCTGCAGGCGCTGCAGCGCCTCCTGCGTCGGTTCGTGCAGGCCGATCCAGATGAATCCGCCGGTCTTGCACTTGACCTCCTCGAGGTGATCGAAATCCAGGTCCGCGATCCGCTTGCCGCCCTCGTAGGCGGCGCAGCCCATGACCATGCTCATGCGCGAGCTCCCTCCTGGCGCCGCGGCGAAGCTAGCACAGGGCCCCGCGCGGAACAGCCTTGACGTCGGTGCCCCGAGTCTAGCCGAGGTTGGAGTCCGGTTGGTGAATGGCTATCCTGCCGCCCCATTGCCGGCCCGCGCCGGCGTCGAAGGGGGTCGCGCTCATGCCGAACTTTGCCGCCAACCTCAGCATGATCTTCCAGGAGGTGCCGTTCCTCGACCGCTTCGAGGCCGCGGCGGCGGCCGGCTTCAAGGCGGTCGAGTTCCTCTTTCCCTACGAGTACCCGGCAGGCGAGATCGCGGAGCGGCTGCACCGGCATGACCTAAAGCAGGTGCTGTTCAACCTGCCGCCGGGAAACTGGGCCGCCGGCGAGCGCGGCATGGCCGCCATCCCCGGTCGCGAGCTGGAGTTCGCCGGCACGGTGGACAAGGCCATCGAGTATGCCCGCGCCCTCGGCTGCCCGCAGGTGCATGCCATGGCCGGCATCCTGCCGGCCGGCGTGCCGCGGCAGGCGTGGGACACGACCTACATCAGCAACCTGCGCGCCGCCGCCGGGAAGCTTGCCGCGCACGGCGTCCGCCTGCTGATCGAACCGCTCAACAGCCGCGACATGCCCGGTTACTTCCTGGCCACCGCCGAACAGGCCCGGTTCTTCATCGAGCATATCGGCAGCAGCAACCTGTTCCTGCAGATGGATCTCTACCACGCCCAGATCATGGGCGGCGACCTGGCCGAGCGGACCCGTCAACTGTGGCCGCTGATCCGCCATTTCCAGATCGCCGGCGTGCCCGGGCGCCACGAACCGGATGTCGGCGAGATTAACTATCCCTTCCTCTTCGACCTCATCGACAGCCTCGGCTACGACGGCTGGATTGGCTGCGAGTACCGGCCGCGCGGCAAGACGCTGGACGGTCTCGGCTGGGCCCAGCGCTACGGCATCGGCGGCTAAGCGTTCCGCCATGCAGTCGCCGTTGCGCCAAACTCCCATTGATTCCCCCGCGAAAGCGGGGGTCCAGGGCCGACGCGCGTCACTTGCTCTGGGCCCCCGCTTTCGCGGGGGAATCACGTGGAAGAACATCGCCCGCAGGGCGCTGGTGGGTTTTCGGCGGCACGATAACAAAGTGGAGTCATGAGCATG
>JBKOWC010000021.1:0-4823 GCA_046724215.1 Pseudomonadota bacterium
CTTTCGCTGCACTGGGTCAACGACCTGCCGGGCGCGCTGCTCCAGATCCGCCAATGCCTGAAGCCGGACGGGCTGTTCCTCGCCGCCATGCTCGGCGGCGAGACGCTGGAGGAGCTGCGGCAGGCGCTGCTCGAGGCGGAGCTGGCGACGAGCGGCGGCGCCGGCCCGCGGATCTCGCCCTTCGCCGACCTGCGCGATGCCGGCAGTCTCCTGCAGCGCGCCGGCTTCGCGCTTCCCGTCGTCGATGGCGACCTGCTCACCGTCGGCTATCGCGACATCGCCACGCTCATGCACGACCTGCGCGGGATGGGCGAGGCCAATGCGACGCACAGCCGGGCCCGCCGCCTGACCCGCGCCACGCTCGCGCAGGCGGCCGACCTCTATCGCAAGCGCTTCGCCGATCCAGAGGGGCGGCTGACCGCCAGCTTCCGGGTGGTCTACCTCACCGCCTGGGCGCCGCACGACTCGCAGCAGCAGGCGCTGCGGCCGGGGTCCGCCCGTTCGCGACTGGCCGAGGCCCTGGGGACGCGGGAGATATCGGCGGGCGACAAGGCCCGCCCACGCTAAGTCAGTTCGAGCCGCAGATGCGCGGCGCCAGGCCCAGGCGCTGCTGGCGTGCGAGGATACCCTCCAGGCGGGTCACGGCCGCCGAAATCTCGCCGCGCGGCAGCGGCGTCGTGATCGGAGTCAGCTCGCGCAGCATCTGCAGCTGCATGATCGCCTCCTGGCAGCGCAGCATCGCCCGCTCGCGATCCTCCCGCGCATCGCCGATGCGGACCGGCCCGACGCCGCGGGCGGCGAAGATCTCGCGCTCGATGTCGGCGGCAAGGGCGTTGATGGCGCTGATCAGGTTGCGGGCAGCCTCGGCCATGGAACCGCTCCATCCATTCTGCGCCGACGCCATGATGGTCCTCCATCGCTGTCGACGCGATCCTCGCACATGGATCCTAAATGAATCTGGGAATTCGGCAATCTTTTTCGTTTTTGATTTAAATAAATACTGTGCAAATTACTTAGTAAATTGCTTCCTTACCTTAACAAACCTGAACGGATGCGTTGACGCTCCGTCAACCATCACAGCGACAGCCCCAGCTTGCGGCCCTCGTAGATCGCGGCCGGCGCATGCCGCGGCGCCAGGCAATCGCCGGCCTCCTGGAAGGCGACGCCGGCGTCGCGCAGCGCCGCGGCGACCTCGGTCTGCGATGCGTTGACCGTCGCCAGCACCAGCGAGTCGAAGGGCAGACGCCGCTCGCTGTCGTCGAGCAGGCTCCGGATCGTGGCTGCGTCACCGTGCCACGCCGTCACCACCGACTCCGTGATGAAGGCGACGCCGAGCTTCGCCAGCCGCGCGCGCGCCGGCCAGTCGGCGCCGGTGCGGGCGATCTCGCGGCCGACATAGGCGTCGGGCGTGACGATGGTGACCGCATGTCCCTTCTCGGCCATGTGCCAAGCCGTGCCGCTGCCGCGCCAGTTGCCGACGTCATCGAGCAGCAACACCCGCTTGCCCAGCGTCGCCGAGCGGCCCATGACGTCTTCGACCGAGAAGGCATTGGCCCGCTCGACCCCCGGCAGCCGGGCGGTCGTCGGCAGACCGCGCTGGAAGCCGGTCTGCGCCGGCTGCGACCCGGTGGCGACGATCACGCTGTCGGCGCCGAACTGCGTGATCTCCTCGCCGTCCATCGGCGTGTTCAGGCGCACGACGACCTGCAGCCGTTCGAGCTGCCGCTCGTACCACGCCAGCAGATCGAGGATCTGGGCCCGCCGCGGCTGCATACCCGCGAGTCGGAACTGGCCGCCGAGCCGGTCGCTCGCTTCGGCCAGCGTCACTTGGTGGCCGCGCTCGGCGGCGACGCGCGCCGCCTCCAGGCCGGCCGGGCCGCCGCCGACGACAAGCACGCGCTTCGGCTTTGCCGCCGGCGCGAAGCGGTCGCCGTCCCACTGGAACTCGCGGCCGGCCGACGGATTGACGAGGCAGCTGATCCAGTAGTCGCGCGACCGCCGGCCCCAGCACATCTGGTTGCAGGAGATGCAGGGCCGGATGTCGTCGGCTCGCCCGTCGCGCGCCTTGTTGGCCATGTGCGGATCGGCGATCTGGCCGCGCACGATCGACACCATGTCGGCCTGGCCGGAGGCGATGACGTAGTCCGCATTCTCCGGCGTGCGGATGTGGCTCTCGGCCTGCACGCGGGCGTGCTTGACCACTTGCTTCAGGCCTTCGGCAAACGGCGGGCCGAGTTTGTCCTCGTAGAGGAAGGGCGGGATGATGCGGGTGAAGTCGAAGTAGCTGCCGGTGCCGCAGGTGACATAGTCGTAGAGCCCGCGGGCGTCGTGCCAGGCGGCGATCTCCTGCTGGTCGGCGAGCGACAGCACGTCGGGGCGCGTCGGATCGACGCTCACGGCCATGCCGATGACGAAGTCGGGCCCGCAGAGCGCGCGGATGCGGTCGAGCAGCTCGGCCGAGAAACGCATCCGGTTCTCGAAGCTGCCGCCATAGTGGTCGTCGCGCCGGTTGGTCCAGGGCGACCAGAACTGCTCGATGAGCGCATTGTAGGCGGCCATCAGCTCGCAGCCGTCGAAGCCCGCCTCCTTGGCCCGCCGCGCCGCCTGCGCGTGGGATTCGATCACCTCGGCGATCTCGCTCTGGGTCATCGCGTGGCTACCGTCGGAATCGTGCATCGACGGAAGTCCGGCCGGCGACCAGTTGGGCTCGAAGGAGTTGTCCCAATCGCCGTGCGCGCCGACATGGTAGATCTGCTGGATCATTACCGTGCCGTGCTCGTGGCAGGCGTCGGTGATCTTGCGGAAATGCGGCACGACCGCATCGTCGCCGTGACGGAAGTTTCCGCGCGTGAGCACGCCGGTGCGGTGAGCGGGCACCGGCTCGACGACGATCATCGCGACGCCGCCGCGCGCGCGCTCCCGGTAGTAGCCGAGATGGCGCTCCAGCGGCAGCCCGTCGACGCTCATGTTCGCCGTATGGGCGCCGAAGTTCAGCCGGTGCTTCAGCGTCCTGGCGCCGACCTTGATCGGAGAGAAGAGGTGGGGGAAGGGCTGGCTCATGGTCCACACGCTATCGTGATCGGGTTGGCGACGCTACGGCCTCAGGAATCATCGCGACGTTACTGTCGAGTAAGCGGGTTACCGAACGATCACGTCTTGCGCAGAATCGGCGGGCGCCGTAACAGTGGCGCCACCGCGGGCTCGACCCGTGCCATCCCTTCCAGCGAATTCACCGCCATCGATAGGAGGAGTCGATCATGAAACTTTACTTCTCACCCGGTGCCTGCTCGCTCTCGCCGCATATCTGCCTGCGCGAAACCGGCGCGAAATTCGATATCGACCAGGTCGACTTCGGCACGAAGAAGACCAAGAGCGGCACCGACTACACCAAGGTCAATCCCAAGGGCTATGTGCCGGCCCTGCAACTCGACAACGGCGAGGTCCTGACCGAAGGCCCCGCCATCGTACAGTACGTCGCCGATCAGAAGCCCGAATCCGGGCTCATGCCCAAGGCCGGGACGATGGAACGCTATCGGGCGCAGGAGTGGCTGAACTTCATCACCTCCGAGCTCCACAAGGCCTATGGCCACCTCTTCAGTCCCGCCACGCCCGACGCCTACAAGGCCGCTATCAAGGAAAAGCTCGGGACGCGCTATGACTTCCTGGCCAACCAGCTGGACGGCAAGCCCTTCCTCATGGGCTCGCAGTTCAGCGCGCCGGACGCCTACCTGTTCACCGTCCTGGGCTGGAATCCCCATGTCGGGATGAACATGGACAAATGGCCGACCCTCAAGGCCTACAGCGACCGGGTGGCCGCGCGTCCCGCGGTGCAGGTCGCGATGAAGGCGGAAGGCCTTGTCAAGTAAGTAAGGAGAGAGACCGGCGGGGGCGGGCCGAACGACCCGCTCCCGCATCGCCTCACAAGAAGTCCCGCAGCAGTGCCAGCAGCGGCTTGTCGGCAGGTGGCATCGGGTAGTCGCCGAGCTGTTGCGGACGCACCCACTTCACCGCTTGGCCCTCCTGCGGCGCGACCGTGCCTTCCCACCGGCGGCAGGCATAGAGCGGCATGAGCAGGTGGAACGTCTCGTAGCGGTGCGAGGCGAAAGTCAGAGGAGCAAGGCAAGCCTCTCGCACGTCGATGCTCAGCTCCTCCTTGAGTTCGCGGATGAGCGCCGCTTCCGGCGTCTCTCCCGCATGTACCTTCCCGCCGGGAAATTCCCAGAGTCCCGCCATCGACTTGCCGGCCGGCCGCTGAGCGATTAGCACGCGGCCGTCGGCGTCGACGAGGGCAACCGCTGATACGAGGACGACCGGCACCGGCTTCGGTGCCTTCAGGGCGAGCCAGCGCTCGCGATCCAGCATCCGGCGCTCGACCCCGATCGGACCGCCGCGGGCGGGCGCCGGCTCCTGCGCAACGCCGCAATAGATCAGACCTACCTTCTCCTGCACGCGAACGGACGCCCGGTTCTCCGGCATGACGGACGCCACCACGCGGTCCACCCCGAGCGTCGTGAACGCGTGGTCGACCAGCGCCTGCACCGCTTCCGTCGCGTATCCGTTGCGCCAATGCGGCTTCCCGATCCAGTAGCCGAAGACCATCTCGCGTTTCTCGCGATCGTGCTCGAAGCCGATGGCGCCCACGAAGGCCGCGCCGGCCCGTCGCTCGATGGCGAAGGTGTTGTCAAAGTCGTCCACCTGGCCCCTGATCCAGGCTTCCGCGGCGCCGGAAGGATACGGGTGTGGGATGCTCGAGGTGAAGCGGGCCACGTCCCAGTCGCTGGCATAGCGTTGCACGTCGGGCGCATCTTCGAGGCGCAGCGGAC
>JBKOWC010000012.1:0-9480 GCA_046724215.1 Pseudomonadota bacterium
TTGTTGGTCTTGGCCTCGGTGATCATGACGAAGCGGCCGTCATGGGGCGCATCCGCGCGGGACACGAGCGCGCTGCCGAGATAGGCAGCGGCACCGGCGCAGAGCACGGCAATCAAGGGTGCGATGGGACGCATGGCCACCTCCTTCACGAGTTGTCGGGGAATCGGCGGGCGAACGCGATCGACAGCGGCGGGACTCGCCGCGATTTCCTAGGATTCACCCTTCTTCAGGTAGTCATCGACCTTGGGTTGCATGAGCGACGACTTGAACTGCGGGATCTTGAAGAGCCAGCCGCCGACCGCATCGTTGATCGTCTTGGCCTGCTTGCCGGCGTCGCTGCCCTCGGCGCCCGCGGCTTTCAGGCGCAGCCAGACGGCACTGTCGATCGACAGGAGGTCGGCATGGACGGTGACGCCGTCGAAGGTCGTCAGGTCGGCCGTGCCGGCGGCGACGGGTTTCACCGCGGGGTCGTCGGCGCGTACATCGTCGAACGTCAGGCTCCCGAAGGCGCCGCCGAGGCGGCCCACCGCGTCCGGATCGGCGGTCTTGCCGTCGGGGACCGGCGCCAGCGTGAACTCCTTTGCCGACCGATCGGCCTTCGCAACCGTCAGCTCGGGTGCCCCGACCGGCTGGAACACGATGCGCTGCACGTCGGCTTCCTTAACGTCGATCACGGACCGCGCGATCCAGTCGATCTTGTCGTCCGGCAAGTCCACGCCGCCTTCGGCGAGCCAGGCCTGCGCCTGGCCGGGCACGCGCACGTAGACGCCGCCCGGGCTGTTGTCGCCCAGCGTGTAGTTCTGCTTGCCGATGATGAGCGAGGCCAGTGCCTTGCCGTCGGCGGCCGCCAGCGTGACCAGGTGCGACTTGGCGTCTTTCTGGTCCACGTCCTCGACGTCGAGGCGGCCGTAGCGGTCGGGCTGGTCGGTCTTCGGCTCCAGATAGCGCAGGTTGGCCAGCGCCGCCGCCAGCTTCACGATCTTGTCGGTGGCCGCCGGATAGCCGCCCTTCTCGGCATAGACCCACTTGCCCTTCTGACGCAGCAGCGTCGCCTTGCCCTTGGCATCCACGATGGTGATGGACTGCACGTCGTTGGCGTGGGCCAGGAGATCGGGAAATACCGCCGTGTTGGCGCCGGCGACCGGCGTCGTCGACAGGCTCTGCGAGACGACCGCGTAGCCGGCCGCGACGACACTGACCGCCGTGACGGCGAGAACGGCGACGAAGGTCTTCGGTCTCATGGCGTGGTGCTCTCCGTAGCCTCGGTGCTCAGGTCGTCACGCCGCGGCGGCGGCGCGCACGCGTCCGCCGTACCAGGGCCACCGCCAGCGCCGCCAGTGCCACGAGGACCGGCACGGCGCCGATGTTGGCCAGCATCACCTGGGTCTGCAGCCGGTCGATGTCCTGGTTGAGCGCATGTTCGACGTCGCGAAGCTGCGTTCGGATGGTCAGCACCTGCGTGCGGAACTTGCGGATCGTCTCCTGCTGTTCGGGCGTCAGCAGCGCCTGCTCGCCGGCCTTGTCGCTGGGCTGCAGCGACGCCAGCTGCTGCTGCGCGTCGGCGAGCTGCGTGGTCAGCTGCTGCTCGGTCGCCCGATACTTGGCATCGGCGGCATCGCGCAGGCGGTCGACGGTGGTGAAGGGGCGGTCGGAGAGGCCGCGGCCGCGCAGCCCGATCAGCGCCTCGCTGCCGCTCAGATTCTCCAGCGCGTTGAGCACGAAGTCGGCGTTGTTCGCGGTCGGCACTGCGAGCGTCGCGTCGCCCACGCTCTGCACGTTGAGCCAGGCGTCGTCGCTCAGGAGGTCGGCGTCGGCGACCAGGATCAGGTTCACCGGCTTGACGGAGTCTTTGAGGCCCGGCGCCGCCGGCGCGTTCGTCGCCGCGGCGCCGGCATTGCCGTTGTTCGCGGTGGCCTGATCGCTCGCGGATTTGGCCGCCGGCGCGCCGTCGGGGAAGGCGGTCTTGACGGGTCCGCTGAGGCGCGCCGCCAGCACGTAGCGCTCGCCCGAGGGCTTGAAGTCGTTGATGAGCTGGACCGGGTCCGGCATCATCATGAGCTTGCTGGCATCGATCAGTTCCGAATCGATGCTGGACTGCACCAGCGGCGTCAGCGTCGTTGTCGCCCCCTGAATCGGCTTCAGGGCGCCGCCGCTCAAGAACCGCAGTTCCTGCAGCTGGCCCGAGATGACGTCGTCCTTGGCCAGCGCCTCGCTCCCCAGCCGCAGCCACGGCAGGTATTGGGTGACGACGTCGCGACCGCCGCTTTGCGCCTGCACGCGGATGGCGGCGTCGCCGTCACCGACGACTTGGCCGGCGACCATCTCGACGCCCCAGGCCTTCAACAGCCGGTCGAGGTTCGAGGCGGTGCCCTGCGGCGGCATGCCCATCTGCGCGTTGCGCATCATCGCCTCGGCCAGCGGATCGAGGAAGACGAGTGCATGGCCGCCGCGCAGCACGAACTGGTCGATGGCGTAGAGGGTCTTGTCGCTGAGGTCGTGCGGGTGCACGAGGACCAGCGTCTGCACGTCGTCGCCGATCTTGTCGATGTCGCCGGCCATGACGCGCATGGTGACGATCTGCCGCATCTGCGCGTAGAGCTGCCACGGTCGGTAGTTCGTCTGCGGCCCGCCGGTCATGCCGATACCGTCGATCAGCGCCACCACGGGCTTCTCGGGATGGGCCAGGTTGTTGATCAGCCGCGTCAGGTCGTATTCGAGGAAGGCCTCGCGGTTGGGCGCCAGGAACGCGATCGAGTCGGTGTCGTCGGTCGTGTTGGTCCCGACGATGCCGAAATAGCCGCGGCTGCCCTGGGAATCATAAGGCACGCCGCGCAGGCCGAAACCGGCGGCGCGGTCCTCCTCGGGCGAGAACGGCTCGGGGTTGATCAGCTCGACCCGGATCTTGCCCTGCGCCAGCTTGGCGTAGGTGTCGAGCATCTCGCGCACCCGCACGGCATAGGGCTTGATGCCGGGCTCGGCGTCGGTCAGCGCTTTCGACACATAGAATCGGAGCACCACCGGCTCCTTCATGCTCGACAGCACGGACTTGGTGCCGTCCGAGAGCGTGTAGAGGTGGTTCTCGGTGAGATCGAGGCGGTCGGAGCCCAGCTTCAGGGCCGCGAAGAGGTTCACCGAGAAGAAGCAGACGATCGCCAGCACGATGCCGATGATCGTCAGGGAGTGGCGTTCGATGCGGGCCAACCGGTTCATGATCGCCGCTCCCTCACGAGGCCTTCTTCAGTTCGATGACCTGCGTGTTGACGAACAGGCACAGCAGGATCAGCGAGAGGAAGAAGACCGCCGTCGGCAGGCCGATGACGCCCTTGGTGATGCCGGAGAAATGCGTGAGGAACGACAGCGCCCCCACCATGTCCACGATGTAGTCCGGCGCCCAACCGCGGAAGGCGTCGAGCACGAGATCGAGCCCGCTCATCAGGAAGAGGAAGCAGGCGGCGGCGCCGACGATGAAGGCGATGACCTGGTTCTTGGTGATGGCCGAGAGGCAGGCGCTGAGCGACAGGAAGGCGCCGGCCATGAGCCAGCTGCCGACGTAGCCAGCAAAGATCACGCCGTTGTCGGGCTGGCCCAGATAGTCGACCGTCAGCCACATCGGGAAGGTCAGCGCCAGGGCGATGGTCGCGAAACTCCAGGCCGCCAGGAACTTGCCGAGCACCGCTTCGAACGGCGTGATCGGCAGGGTCATCAGCAGCTCGATCGTCCCCGAGCGCCGCTCCTCCGCCCACAGCCGCATGCCGATGGCCGGGATCAGGATCATATAGAGCCAGGGGTGGAAGAGGAAGAAGGCCTCGAGATCGGCCTGACCGCGGTCGAAGAAATGCCCGACATAGAAGCCGAGCGCGCCGGCCATCGCCAGGAAGATGACGATGAAGACGTAGGCAAGCGGCGTCGTGAAGTAGGCCGCCAGCTCGCGTCGCCAGATGATCAGGACATTGCGCATGGGTGATTCGCGTCAGGGCTTCGTCGTGATGCTGCGGAAGACGTCGTCGAGGTGGCCGCGCTCGCTGTGCAGTTCGTCGATGTCGATCTGGCGTTCGCGGAGCGCCGCTCCCACATCGGCCGCAATCGGCCGCCCGTGCTGCGGCAGCACCAGCAGATCGGTGGTGCTGTCGAACTGCGCCGCCCGCTCGACCCGCGCCACGCCGGGCAGCCCCTGCAGCGTTTCCATCGCCGGCGTCAGCTCGCTGTTGTGGATACGCACGACGACCGCGTTGTGGCGCTCGGAGCGGGCGCGCAGCGATTCCGGCGTGCCGTCGGCGACGATGCGCCCGCGCGCGATGATGATGGCGCGGCCGCAGATCGCGTCGACCTCCTCGAGGATGTGAGTCGAGATGACGATCGCCTTCGTCGGCGCCATGGCCAGGATCAGCTCGCGCACCTCGTGCTTCTGGTTGGGATCGAGGCCATCGGTCGGTTCGTCGAGGATCAGCACTTCGGGATCGTGCAGGATGGCCTGCGCCAGGGCGACGCGGCGGCGGAAGCCCTTCGACAGCGTCTCGATGCGCTGGTGGAGCACGCCACCGAGCTGCATGCGCTCGATCACCTCGCGCATGCGCTTGCGCCGGTCGGCGCCGTTGAGCCCGCGGATCGCGGCGACGAAATCGAGAAAGGTGAGCGGCGTCATGTCGACATAGAGCGGCGCCCCTTCCGGCAGATAGCCGAGGCGGCGCTTCACCGCGATCGGATCCTGCTCCACGTCGGCGCCGCAGACGGTCGCTGTCCCGGCCGAGGGCGCCAGGAAGCCGGCGATCATCCGCATCGTCGTCGTCTTGCCGGCGCCGTTGGGACCCAGGAATCCCAGGATCTCGCCGCGCGGCACGGCGAAACTTACGTCGTCGACGGCGGCAATCGCGCCAAACCGTCGGCTCAGATTCTTTACCTCCAGAAGCGGCGCCATCTTCTGCTTTATTCAGCCCGTTCTTGCTTTGCAGTCCGCCCGGAACCGCGACGCTCCGCCAGTCGGCGGTCCATGCGGGGCGGGGATTTTCGACCCCTTTGTGGCAAAAATTTGGCTCGAGCGCCAGCCCGGCTGCGGCTTTCGCGCCGCGCCGCTGCGGCAAGGTGACGCGCCTACTGCGGCTTCGCGGCAGAGGTTCGGGCCGGGCCCGCGGCCGGGGCCGATGCGGCCGGGCCGGCCGGGCAATCGGGGCGCGGCGTCGTTCCGCGCCGCTCCACCGGCACACGGCAGTTGTCGACCCGCTGCTCGTCGGACGCCTTGTCCGAGAGGCGCTCCTTCAGGGTCTTCGGCTCGTCCGCCGACACCGGACAAGGGACCGGCATGGCGGTCGCGAAGAGAAGGCCGGCGACCAGGATCATCGTCGGGCGCATGGCTTTGATTCTGGTACGGCGCGCCCCGCAAGGCACTCCGTTTCTTGCGGTTCTTGCGGCGGCGGGCGGCCGGTCAGAGGGCCTTGCGGAACGTCAGGTTGATGCGGCAGCGGCCGGTGAGCGCGTGCTCGCCATCGGCCAGCGTATCGACGCCGTGAAAGGCCAGCCGCGTCGGGCCGCCCCACACGGCGATGTCGCCGCTCTCCATGCGGATGCGCTGCGGCCGGTCGCGACGATCGGCCCCGCCGAAGAGGAACGTCGCCGGCAGGCCGAGCGCGACGGAGACAACCGGCTGATCCAGGTCCTGTTCGTCCTTGTCCTGGTGCAGCGACAGCCGCGCCCCCGGCTCGTAACGGTTGATGAGACAGGAGTCCGGCGCGAACCCGGGAAACCCGCCGGCCGCGGCGGCGCGTCCCGCCAGCGTGCGGAACAGGTCGGGCAGGGGCGGCCAGGCGCGCCCGGTGTCGGGATCGACGGGCGAATAGCGATAGCCGCTGCGATCCGTGACCCAGCCGACGCGCCCGCAGGCGGTCATCGCCACCGACATCCGATAGCCGCCGGGCGTGATCATGTGGCGGAACGGCGCCGCCGCGACGATGGCCTGCACGGCGTCCATGATCATCGACGCATCGTCCGCCGCGAACCCGCGCAGCATGACCGCGCTCTTGCCGAGCGGCTCTGCCGCCTGGCTCGCCGGCGCCCCGCTCAGCAGATCAGCGATGGCAGCGGTGCGAATCCTGCCCACGCGGCATCACCTCCTTCAGCGCTCCACCGGCCCATAATATTGCGGCGCCTCGACGCGGTCGAACATACCGTAGTCGCGGATGACGCGCACCCGGCGGTCCCGATCGATCCCATTTCCAAGGGGCGACGCGCTATCCGCTGCTTGCGCGTCGCGCCAGGAGCGCAGCAGCAGAAACTTCCCCGGCGCATAGATGCTCTCGAAGAGATCCGCCTCGACGAGGCCGCCGGGCTTGGCGTCCAGCGCCTTGCCGGCGAGAGCACGGCCCTCGCTGATGGTGACGAGCTTGGCGGCACCGGCCTCTGTCGTGTCGAAGCGCTGTTGCGGCAGCGCCTCTCCGGCCGGCAGTTTGCTGTCGGCAACGATCTCGCCGACGCGCAGGTGGTAGTCCTCGAACACCTCGAAGCGGCCCTTCTCCTGCACCGCGTGGTGAAGGCCATGGGTTCGCCAGCGGACGAGGGCCTTCTCGTCCCGCCAAGTGGAGAGCGACAGCAGCCAGCCCTCGCGGCGCTTGCTGCCGAAGCGTTCGTTGTCGATGAACCCGTCGATCTTCTCCAGTTCCGGCTTCAGTGTCTTCGCATGGTTCAGATAGTCGTCCCAGCGCGCGCGCTTCGGCCGTACCTCGAATATCACCGCGAACATTTTGACCTCTTCTTCCGTCAGGCGGCGCTTCTGGCGCCGGCGTCGGCCGCCGGCGCGATGTCGCGTCCAGCGAGAAACGCCTCGGTCTCGCGATAGAGCGCGTAGCGGCTCGCCTCGAGATGCATCAGATGGGTGCCCCGGCTGATCTTGACGTCGCGCCGGATCGGCGCCGCCTTCAAGGCGCCGTAGAGCCACGCCGCGTCCTCATCCGTGCACAGGCTGTCCCATTCGCCGCGGATGATCGCAACGGGTGCCTGGACCAGCGCGGGATCATAGGCAAGATTGCCGGCCCAGGCATCATAGATGTCCTGGAACGCCCCGCTCGGCACCTGCACCGCGGCGGGCCCGCGCGTCCGGCTCTCGGGATCGACGTCCAGATAGCGTTCGCCCCACTCGTCGAAATGACGACGCTGCAGCACCGGCGGCTCATCCCTCGGCACGTCCGCGATGAAGCGGTCCCACTGGTCCTGCAGCGAGATCAGCCGCCAGGCCGGCAGGTGCACAGGATCGCCGCGCCGCTCGCGCCGCGCGATCGGTCCGAAGAAGACGAGCCGCGCCACGAGCTCCGGGCAGCGGCCGGCGAAGTGGCCGGCCACGATGCTGCCCCAGGAATGCGCAACCAGCGAGATCCGGGCGATGCCGTGCCGCGCCGTGATGAAGCGCACCGCCTGTTCGAGCTGCCGGCTCGCATCGTCGGCGCGTCCGAGCGGCGCGTGGCCCTCGGCCGGCTGCGCCATCGCCGGATAGGGATCGGACAGGCGGCCGAAGCCGTGAAAATCGAGTCCCCAGACATGAAACCCGGCGGCGCACAGCTCGTCGCGCCAGGAGCGCCCGTCGAAGCGATGCGCAATCGAGAGTGCCGACGGGAACGTGCCGCCATGCACATAGAGGACGACCCCGCCCTCCGCCGCCGCCTCTGGCGCCGGCGCAAGGTAGCGCAGGAAGAGCGACAGGCCGTCGTGATGGCTGGGGATGCGGAAATGCCGCTCGCGCGGATCGAGTTTCGCTGCGGCGACGGCGGCAGGGTAAGTGGCCATGGCGGTGCCTCCAGGCTGGCAGGTTGCGGCTACCCGCAACATGGGGACGCCGGCACTCCCTGTCCTCCGCGATTGCTTCGCCCGCGATCGAAGCGATCTTCGACTCCGGCCGATCAGGTACCGCCGTCGCGGGCCGAACGAAGTTGCCGCCCTGCTGCTTATGCAGGCATGACCCGCCCTCAGGCCTCCTCCGGCCGCGGCTCCGCCGCGTGTTCCAGCAGGTCCATGACGACGCGGCGGATGTGCTCGTCGGCGGCCGAATAGAACACCTGCTTGCCGTGGCGCTCGGCGCGCACGACGCGGGCGGCCCGCAGCAGGCGCAGGTGATGGCTCACCAGGGAATCGCTGAGCTCCAGCCGGTCGGCGATCGCGCCGACGGGCGTCGGCGCGTCGAGGCAGGCGAGCACGATGCGCAGCCGGGTCGGATCGCCGAGCAGCCGGAACAGGTCCGCCAGCTCGGCCGCATGCTCGTCGGCCAGCCGCATCCTCGACATTCCAGCCCGACGGGTCATTGATGATCCTTGTTCAATTGAATAGTTGTTCATATATTTGGACGATTATCGGCCACCTGTCCAGCGGAGCATATGGGTATCGGGACGATGACCGCGCATAGCCACGACCATCATCACGGACATGCCCACGGCCACGCGCATCGCGACGGGTTCACGGCCGCCTTCGCGCTCGGCACGGCCCTCAACGTCGTCTTCGTCGTCGTGGAGGCCGTCTTCGGCATCATCGGCAACTCCATGGCGCTGCTGGCCGATGCCGGCCACAACCTGAGCGACGTGCTGGCGCTGCTGATCGCCTGGGGCGCCACGACGCTGGCGCGCCGGCGCCCGTCGGCGCGCTTCACCTACGGCCTGCGCGGCACGACGATTCTCGCCGCGCTCTTCAACGCCATCGTCCTCCTCGTCGTGATCGGCGGCATCGCCTGGGAGGCGATCCGGCGGCTGGGCGCGCCGGAGCCGGTCGTCGGCCGCACCGTCATCGTCGTCGCAGCGATCGGGATCGCCATCAACGGTCTGACCGCGCTGCTCTTCGCCGCCGGCCGCAAGGGCGACCTCAACATCCGCGGCGCCTTCCTGCACATGGTGGCCGACGCTGCCGTCTCGGCCGGCGTCGTCGCGGCCGGCATCGCGATCCTGCTCACCGGCTGGCTCTGGCTCGATCCCGCCGTCAGCCTCGTCATCGCGGCCGTCATCGTCTACGGCACCTGGTCGCTGCTGCGCGAGTCCGTGCACATGTCGCTCGACGCCGTACCTGCGGGCATCGAACCGGGCGACGTGCAGGCGTTCCTCTCCGGCCTGCCGGGGGTCGCGCGCATCCACGACCTGCATATCTGGCCGATGAGCACGACCGAGGTCGCCCTCACCTGCCACCTCATCATGCCGCGCGGCCATCCTGGCGACCACTTCACCCACCGCGCCGCCCGGGACCTGCACGACCGCTTCGGCATCGGCCACGCGACGCTGCAGATCGAGGTGCGCGAAGACGACGCCTGCGTGCTCACCGAGCATGCGGTGTAGGTGCCCCGCAACCTTCCCCTTCTTCCGCAACGCTGCGTCGGCGTCAGCGCGGCCGAGGTCGCTTCCAGGAGTAGGCCCGCCTGGCGGACTTGTTCAGGCAACTCCTTCGGAGATCTGGGATAATCATCGCAACACGGGGAGGGGCTTCGGACTAGGTCATGGTTCCCGCCAACAGGGCTGATTATAG
>JBKOWC010000339.1:0-3685 GCA_046724215.1 Pseudomonadota bacterium
CAGCCATGAGCTGCTGCCCGACGACCTCGGCCGGATCGAGGCGAACATCGCCCGCGCCGTGCAGGCGCTGCCCTGCCTGGAGACGGCGGGCATCAAGCGAATCATCAACGGTCCCATGATCTTTTCGCCCGACCTGGGGCCCCTGCTCGGTCCCTATCCGGGACTGCCGGGATACTTCTGCGCCTGCGGCGTGATGAGCGGGTTCAACCAGGGCGGCGGCGTCGGCAAGGTGATCGCCGAGTGGATCATCGAGGGCGAGCCGAGCATCGACGTGTTCTTCTGGGACGTCACCCGCTTCGGCGACTGGGCCGGCAGCCGCTTCACGCGCGAGCGCACCCGTTACTTCTACGAGCACCGCACCGACATCATCTATCCGTTCCAGGAATTCGCCGCCGGGCGGCCGATCCGCACCTTTCCGATCCACGACCGGCTCGCCGAGCAGGGCGCCGTCTTCGGCTTCAATTTCGGCTTCGAGTATCCGCTCTGGTTCGCCCGCAAGGGCGAGCAGCCGGTCGATGCCTACGGCTACGGACGCGGCAACTGGTTCGACGCCGTGGGCGAGGAATGCCGCGCGATCCGCGACGGCGTCGGTCTGCTGGAGATCTCGACCTTCGCGAAGTACGAAGTGACGGGAACGGGTGTCGCGGGCTGGCTCGGTCACCTGCTCGCCAACAGCATGCCGAAATCCATCGGCAAGACCGTGCTGTCGCCCATGCTGAGCCCCAAGGGGCGGCTGATCGGCGACTTCACGGTCTCGCGCCTCGGCGAGGAGCGGTTCATTCTCCTGGGGTCCGGGCCGATGCAGCGCTACCACATGCGCTGGTTCGCGCAGAATCTGCCGGCCGACGGATCGATCCGCGTCGAGAACCTGTCGGCGCGTTGTTGCGGCCTGCAGATCGCCGGGCCCGCCGCTCGGCAGCTTCTGCAGCTGGTGGCGGGCGACGACGATGTCGGCGGCAACGCCTTCCCATTCCTTTCGGCGCGCGAGATGGCGGTGGGCACCTGCCCGAATGCGATCGTCGTGCGGGTCTCGTTCACCGGCGAGCTCGGCTATGAGATCTACATGCCGGCGGAATATCAGCGCGGCGTCTTCGAGGCGATCACCGCAGCCGGGAAATCACTCGGCCTGCGGCCGGCCGGCTCACGCGCGCTGTTGTCGCTCCGGGTCGAGAAGGGATTCCCGAGCTGGGGCATCGACCTGTCGCCGGACTACAGCCCCTACGAGCCGGGGCTCGGCCGCTTCGTGCGGCTGGAGAAGCCCGACTTCATCGGCAAAGCCGAGGCTGCGCGTCTCGCCGGCCTGCCGCCGAAGGAGCGGCTGGCGACGTTCGTCGTCGACGCCAACGGCGTCGACTGCTTCGGCGGCGAGGCGATCTATCGTGACGGCGAGCTGGCCGGGTACGTGACCTCTGCCACCTACGGGCACCATGTCCGCGAGAGCCTCGCGCTCGGCTACGTGAAGCCGCAATACTTCGAAGACGGCGCCGCGTTCGAGGTGGAGCTGCTCGGCAAGCGCCGCCCCGCCGTGATGTCGCAGCGCCCCCGCTTCGATCCCGAGGGCACACGCATGCGGAGCTGAAGTCCGGCCGACGAGTGGGAGGAACCCGGCACCGAGTCTTTCTGCCGGAGCATAAAGGCGTTTCTGACATGGAGAATACGCGGCCAACCCGCAGACCACGGCGCATGCGCGAGAGCCGGCCAAACGGCCTGTCGCTGCTCGGCACGCCGCCGCTACGCAACCACCTGAAACCGATCGAGATCCTGAGCCAGGATCAGCTGATGGCGATCCACGAGGCGTCGCTCGACCTGCTGGAGCGTATCGGGATCGAGTTCATGGGTTCGGCGGCGCGGCGGAAATTCCGCGAAGCCGGCGCCGAGGTCGACGACGCGACCGGACTGGTACGGATTCCGCGAGAGATCGTGCAGCGTGCGCTGGACACGGCGCCGCAGCGCTTCGTGCTCACGTCGCGCAACCCGGCGCGGCGCGTTCATGCCGGCGACGACTTCGTGTCCTTCGGGCTCGTCGCCGGGCCGCCCAACGTGCATGACTGCGTCGCCGGCCGCCGCGCCGGCAACTACAAGGATTACATCTCGCTCATCAAGCTGGCGCACAGCTTCGACATCATCCATTTCGTCGGCAACCAGCCGACCGCGCCGATCGACCTGCCGGCCAACACGCGGCATCTCGACTGCTATCTCGCCAACGTCACCTATTCCGATCGGGTCTATCATTGCAGCGCGATCGGCCGCAACCGCGCGCTCGACGGGATCGACGTCATGGCGATCTCGCGCGGCAAGACGCGCGAGGAGGTCGTCAACGATCCCTGCGTGCTGACCATCATCTCCGTCAACTCGCCGCGCCGCTTCGACGAGGCCATGAGCGACGGGCTGATGGCCATGTCGGAATGGGGACAGCCGGTCGTGGTGACCCCGTTCACGCTGATGGGCGCCATGACTCCGGTGTCGATCGCGGCGGCCCTGACGCAGCAGAATGCGGAGGCGCTTTCCGGGATCGTCCTGACGCAGCTGACGCGGCCGGGGGTGCCCGTCGTCTACGGCGCCTTCACGTCGAACGTCGACATGCGCAGCGGCGCGCCGGCCTTCGGCACGCCGGAGAACGCGCGCGCGACGCTTGCGGCCGGGCAGCTCGCCCGCCTCTACCGCCTGCCCTATCGCGCCAGCAATTCCAGCGCCAGCAACGTCGTCGATGCCCAGGCCGCCTACGAATCGGAAATGTCGATCTGGTCGGCGGTGATGGGTCACGCCAATTTCGTCTATCATGGCGCCGGTTGGATGGAGGGCGGCCTCACCGCCTCCTTCGAGAAGGTGATCCTCGATGTCGAGATGCTGCAGATGATGGCGATTACCATCGCGCCGGTACCCATCAATCCGCAGGAAATCGCCGAGGGCCTCGAGGCCATTGCCGGCGTGCCGACCGGCGGGCACTTCTTCGGCGCGGCGCATACGCTGGCGCGCTACGAGACGGCCTTCTATCAACCACTGGTTTCCAACTGGCAGAACTACGAATCCTGGGAGCTTGCCGGCGGCCTCAACGCAACCCAGCGCGCGACGGCGATCTGGCAATCCGTGCTGCAGAACTACGAGCAGCCGCCGATGGACCCGGCGGCGCGCGAGGCACTCGACGCCTTCGTGGCGCGCCGCAAGGAAGAGCTGCGCACCGTCGATCACTAATACGCCGCGTCGTTGGAAATGATCGTCTGCGAGACTTAGCTGGGATCAACGTCGTGCGTCCTTCGGCAAGCTCAGGATGAGGACCGATTCCTCTGCCAGTACGGGCTTCCCTCATCCTGAGCTTGTCGAAGGACGCACCGGCGATGATGCCGGCCGATACGAGCCGTTTCAATGAAACGCTGTATTAGCCGACGCCGACGTCAAGGGAGGTTCGATCGATGGCGGTTGACTCGAGCGCTAGCGTGCCGGCGTCGCCTCTCGATCTGGTGATCCGCAACGGCACGGTCGCGACGGCCGGCGATGTGGTTCGCTGTGACATCGGCATCCGCGACGGTCGGATCGTCGCCCTGGGCGAGCAGCTCGGCCGCGCCGAGTCGGTCATCGATGCGACGGGCCGTCTGGTGACGCCGGGCGGCATCGACAGCCACTGCCACATGGACCAGCAGCCCTGGGAGGGGCAGGCGACGGTCGACGATTTCCGCTCCGGCACGCT
>JBKOWC010000036.1:0-11773 GCA_046724215.1 Pseudomonadota bacterium
TCCTCTATCCCATGCGCATGACCGACTTGTCGCTGCTGGCCTTCGCCGAGGAACTGCGCCACGGCGCACCCAAGGGCGCGCCGGGGATCAGCGGCGAGGAAGCCGCCGCCTTGGCCGAGGGTTGAGGCGATGGATCGCGAAGCGCAACGCACCGCGATCCTGAAGGCCGCGCTCACCCATGTCGCGTTCGACGGCTGGACGCGCACGGCGCTCCTGGCCGGTGCGCGCGACGCCGGAGTCGAGCCGGTGCTGGCCGACAACGCCTTTCGCGGCGGCATGACGGAACTGCTGGAATTCTATCACCGTGACGCCGACATCGAGATGGTGCGGGCCCTCGAAGCGCACGATCTCGCGGGCATGCGGACGCGCGACAAGGTGGCGCTGGCCATCCGCCTGCGCCTCGAAAGCAACGCCGCGCATCGCGAGGCGATCCGCCAGGCGTTGTCATTCCTGGCCCTGCCGCAGAACGCGCCGCTCGGCGCCAAGTGTCTCTATCGCACCGTCGATGCCATCTGGTATGCCGCCGGCGACAAGGCGACAGACTTCAGCTTCTACACGAAGCGGGCGCTGCTGGCGGGAGTCTACGCCTCGACCGTGCTGTATTGGCTCAACGACAAGTCCGAAGGCTTCGCCGAGACCTGGGCCTTCCTCGACCGCCGCATCGCCGACGTCATGAAGATCTACGAGATTCGCGCCCGCTTCGACCGCTTCGCCGGGCAGTTCCCCGATCCTTTCCGCCTGTTCCGCCGGGCACCGGGCCGCTAGGGGCTGTAGGGGCGACCGGCAGGTCGCCCGTCTCGCTGCATATTATAATTCGTCGAGCCTGTTGGACCGCGGCCCGGGCGACCTGCCGGTCGCCCCTACAAAATCGGCTTCAGCCGCGTCACATGCCCCATCTTGCGGCCGGGCCGCGCCTCGGCCTTGCCGTAGAGGTGCAGCCTGGCGGCGGGATCGGCGAGGATCTCGCGCCAGCGCTCGACATCGTCGCCGATCAGGTTCGTCATGACAGCCGCGGAATGATGCGCCGTCGATCCCAGCGGCAGACCGCAGACGGCGCGCACGAACTGCTCGAACTGGCTGGTCACGCAGGCGTCGATCGTCCAGTGCCCGGAATTGTGCGGCCGCGGCGCCAGCTCGTTCACCAGCACCTCGCCCTGCCTGGTGATGAACATCTCGACCGCCAGCAGGCCGACGAGCTCCAGCGACTCGGCGATGCGGCGGGCGATCGCCTCGGCTGCTTCGACGGAGGTCTGGGCCAGCGCCGCCGGGGCAATGGTCTCGTCGAGGATATGGTTCCTATGCCGGTTCTCGACCGGAGGGTAGAGCGCCGTCTTGCCGTCGAGGCCGCGCGCGATGATCACGGAAGCCTCGAGGGCGAAATCGACTTCGGCCTCGAGGATGCCGAGCATGCCGCCCATGCGCTGCCATGCCGCGGCAAGATCGGTGCCGGCCGTGATCCGCACCTGGCCTTTGCCGTCGTAGCCGAACTGCGCGCTTTTGAGGATGCAGGGACGGCTGATCGTCTCGACGGTGCCGGGCAGTGCCGCGGCCTCGGGCACGGGCAGGTAGCGCGTAACGGGGACGCCGATCGACGAGAGGAAATCCTTCTCGCGTAGGCGCTGCTGGGCGATATGCAGGATGCGCGGCGCCGGCCGCGTCGGCTTCAGGGCGGCCAGGGTCTCCGCGGCCGAGTCCGGGATGTTCTCGAACTCGAAGGTGACGACGTCGACGTCGTCGGCGAAGGCGGCGAGCGCTTCTTCGTCGTCATAGGCGGCGACGGTAGAGACCGCCGTCACCTGTGCTGCCGGCGCGTCGTGCTCCGGGCAGAAGACATGCGTGCGGAAGCCGAGCCGTGCCGCCGCCAGCGCCGTCATGCGGCCCAGCTGGCCGCCGCCAAGGATGCCGATGGTGGCGCCGGGCGCGAAGCGCTGGCCGTGGTCCGCGCTCATGTCCTGCCGAGCGCTATGGCGGCGGGCTTCTTGGCCACCGCCGCGGTGCGGGCCGCGCGCCAGGCGTCGAGCGCGCGGGCGATCTTGGCGTCGCTCAACGCCAGCACCGCCGTTGCCAGCAGGGCCGCATTGATGGCGCCCGGCTCGCCGATGGCGAGCGTGCCGACGGGGACGCCGGCCGGCATCTGGGCGATGGACAGCAGGCTGTCGAGGCCCTTGAGCGCCTTGCTTTCGACCGGCACGCCGAACACCGGCAGCGGCGTCAGCGAGGCCACCATGCCGGGCAGGTGGGCGGCGCCGCCGGCACCGGCGATGATCGCCTTGAGGCCGCGGCCGCGCGCGGCCTCGGCATAGGCGTACAGGCGCTTCGGCGTCCGGTGCGCGGAGACGATGCGCGACTCGAACGGAACCCCGAGCGCCTGCAGCGTCTCGGCGGCGCGGCTCAGCGTCGCCCAATCCGACTGGCTGCCCATGATGATGCCGACAAGCGGCGAGCGCCTGGCCATGCGCGCGAAGCCCCCTCGAAAGGAGGCGCGATTATAGGAACGCGCCGGGGTGGCGCAAGCGCGCGGCGCTAGGCGCTGGCGACGACGCTGGGCGCGCCCGTCTCCAGGTGGCCGGCGAACTCGCGGCGGAACAGGTCCGCACCGTCGAGCGTCACGAGGTAGTCGTACCAGCCGTCGATCGTGGGGAACACGAAGGCCTGGGTGGCGCCGGCGGGCACGCTGATCGTCCAGCGCCGCGGATTCCCCGAACCCGCCGGCTCGTTCTGCTTGGTCACGTGGAACGTGGCGGCGATCGCCGCTCCGTTGATGAAGGTGAGGCCGAGGGTGGCGTTGGCTGCCTGACTGGTGTCGGCGTCGACTTCCGGCTCTGGATTACCCTTGAAGGCCGTCGGGCGCAGGTTGCCGGCGAAACGCGCGAAGAACTGATTCGGCCCGTGCGTGCTGAAATCATAGCGTCCGAAGGCGAGCGCCGGCTGCGTGAATGTCTGCTCCACCTCGCCGCCGGGATCGACTTGCGCGAACCAGGGCCCGTCGGGGCGGAAACTGTTGGCATGGATCGCCAGCATGGCCGTGCGCGCGCCGCTGTTGGCAAGCCCGATCGTCAGCTGGCCGCCGTCATGGAACTGCCGTGCCCGGATCGCCAGGCGATAGGGCAACGGCCGCTGCGGCTTGCTCCCGGCCTCCTGCGTCGGCTCGCGCTGCACGTTGGGCGGTATCGGCTTGGGCAGCGTGTCGCATTGCCGCTCCGCCAACGTCACCAGGGTCGGCGTGAAGGGCAGGACTGGCAGGCTGTTGTCGGTCGTGCTGAAATCGAAGGCCGACGTCAGGTCGCCGCACACGGCCCGCCGCCAGGCGCTGATGTTGGGCTCCTGTACGCCGGTCCAGCGCTCGAGGAAGCGCAACGTCGACGTGTGGTCGAACACCTCGCTGCACACCCAGCCGCCGCGCGTCCAGGGCGAGCAGATGAGGGTGGGAATGCGCCCGCCGAGGCCGATCGGCAGGCCGTCGACGAACTCGTCGGGCGTGCCGGGCGGCGGCGTCGGCGGCAGGACGTGGTCGAAGAAGCCGCCGTCCTCGTCATAGGTCAGGATGAACACGCTCTTCTGCCAGACTTGCGGGTTGGCCGTGAGGGCCGACAGGAAGGTGTTGACGTAGTCGGCGCCGGCGTCGGGCGCGAAGGGTGGGTGTTCCGAGAGGTGCGCCGGCGAAATGATCCAGGAGACGGCCGGCAGCCGGTCGTTCATGACGTCATTCGCGAAATCGGCCGGCGTGCGCGGCATGATGCCGTTGATGAAGAGCGGCGAATCCGGCGGCAGGTTCTGGAACTGCGTGAACCAGGCGAGCGCGTTGTCGTCGAAGTTGTCGACTTCCTGATAGACGCGCCAGCTGATGCCGGCCGCCTGCAGGCGCTCCGCATAGGTCGTCCAGCGCATGGGCGGTTCGCTGTTGTCGATGACCGGGCCGCCGTTCAGCCCGCGCGGATCGTTGGTGCCGGTCATCAGGAACAGCCGGTTCGGATCGGTCGGTCCGGTGACCGAGCAGAAATAGGCGTCGCAGAGCGTGAACGACTCGGCCAGTGCGTAGTGATAGGGGAGGTCGCGGCGCGTGAAATACGCCATCGTGAACTCGCCCTTGGCCTTGACCCAGCCGTCATCGCGCCCGCCGTCGCGCGCCTTCTGTCCGCTACGCCAGGAATGATCGACGTCATGGACGCATTGCCCGCTGGTCGAGAAGGTGCGCAGCGGCCAGGGCAGCCGCTCGCCCGCAAGGAGCTTCGGCTGATGGAAGACGGTCTTGCCGTTGGGCAGCAGGAGCGGGTGGCGGTCGCCGAACCCCTGCACGCCGGCGAGCGATCCGAAGATGTGGTCGAACGACCGGTTCTCCTGGGAGAAGATGATGACGTGCGCGATCGACGACAGCGACCCGCCCTGCGCCGGCGCGGCCAATGCCCGTCGTATCGAGGACGGCAGTGCCGCGACGGCGCCGCCCGCTCCGATGGCCGTCAGGAATTCCCGCCGTGTTGCCGAGCGCATGCGAAGCCCCACCCGTTGTGTCACCGGCGCGCTCGGATTGCTTTTCTGGCGTCGCCCGATAGCCGCCGATCCTAGCGCCATCAGATGACACTTCCGTTGCAGCGGCAAGATGGTTGTTGAAAACTCCGTTTTCGGGTTCCCTCACCACTTCGCGCCGCCCTCCCGTGATGATGCGGGGTCAGAGTAGACCTGACGGTCGCGGGGTTGTAGTCTTGCTGCCCTCATGGTCCTTGGGAGCCCCTCATGGCACGCCTCAGCCGCTTCTTCCTGCCCGGTCAACCGCTGCATGTCATCCACCGCGGCAAGGGCGGCAAGCGAGTCTTCTTTCGCCAGCGTGACTATGCCCGCTATCGCGATTGGCTGGCGGAGGCGGCGGCGCACTATGACTGCGCCATCCATGCCTATGTGCTGATGCCCAACCATGTTCACCTGCTGGTGACGCCGCGGGCGGAAGACAGCCTGCCGCGCACGCTGCAGTCGCTGGGACGCCGCTATACGCGCTACGTCAACGGCGAGCGCGGGAGGGCGGGCACGCTGTGGGAGGGGCGCTACCGCGCGGCGCCGATCGAGGCTTCCCTGCATCTCATCGACTGCTGCCGCTACATCGAGTCCAACCCTGTGCGCGCCAAGCTGGCGAAGCAGCCGCGCCAGTATCCCTGGTCGAGCTTCCACAGCCATGCGCTCGGCGCCGTCGATCCGGTTCTCACGGACCATCGGCTCTATCGCGCGCTGGCGGTGCGTCCGAAGAAACGCCAGAAGGCGTACCGCGCGCTGTTCGACGAGGACATCGACGGCGAGTTCGTCGACGCGCTTCGCCTCGCCACCAATGGCGGCTGGGCGCTCGGCAGCGAGCGCTTCAAGCGCCGCATCGCCGAGGCGACCGGCCGTCGCGTGACGCCGCTGCCGCGTGGTCGCCCGCGCAAGGCCGCCAAGTCGCCGAAGGAGAAGCTGCCGCCGCGCGCTAAGCGATGATGTCCGGCAGCAGCTTGCTCTCGAGCTTGGTCATCTGATCCTTCAGGGACAGCTTGCGCTTCTTCAGGCGTTGCAGCTGCAGCTGGTTGAAGGGCGCCGCCTCCTGCAGACGCGCGATCACGTCGTCAAGGTCGCGGTGCTCCTGGCGCAATTCCTCGAGCTTCCGGCGCAACTCCGCCATGCTGGGAACCGGACCGATGTCGCTCGGCGCGCTCATGGCCTGGATTCTACTCCGATCGCCGCGGCCCGTCACCGTTCGGGCTTGTCGGTCGACGCCGGATTGTCGAGACTGCGTGACGGCCGCGGCCGGCGTGGAGTAGGTGAGCGGCCAGCAAGCGGCAGACCGCGACCATGGCGAAGATCGAGCGGATCGGCATCCTGACCAGCGGCGGCGACTGCGCCGGCCTCAACCCTGTGATTCGCGCGGTGGTGAGCCGGGCGACCGGGCTCGGCTGGACGGTCGTCGGCATCCGCAACGGCACGGCCGGGCTGCTGGCGCGGCCGGTCCAGGCGATCGAGCTCGACCGGCGCGCCACCGGCAGCGACATGCTGCGGCTCGGCGGCACCATCCTCGGCACCACCAACAAGGGCAATCCCTTCGCCTTTCCGACCGCTGACGGGCGCGTCATCGATCGCACCGACGAAGTTATTGAGGGTTACCGGCAGCTGCGCCTCGATGCCCTCATCGGCATCGGCGGCGACGGCAGCCTGAAGATCCTGCGCGACCTCGCTGCCAAGGGGAACATCCGGCTCGTCGGCATTCCCAAGACGATCGACAATGACCTCGGGCTCACCGAGGTATCGGTCGGCTTCGAGACGGCGGTGCAGGCGGCGACCAGCGCTCTCGACCATTTGACGCCGACGGCCGCCAGCCACAGCCGCGTGATGGTGCTGGAGGTGATGGGCCGCGACGCCGGCCATATTGCGCTTACCGCCGGCATCGCCGGCGGGGCCGACGTGATCCTGATTCCCGAGATTCCCTACCGGCTCGAGCGCGTCGCCGCCAAGATCGAGGCGCTGAAGAAGGAAGGCCGCAACTTCGCGCTCGTCGTCGTCGCCGAGGCGGTGCAGACCGAGGACGGCGAGCCGCTCATGACCTACCACACCGGCGGCCAGGCCACCTATGGCGGCATCGGTCACTACGTCAGCGAGCGCATCGCCGGCCTCACCGGCGCGGAGACCCGCGTCACCGTGCTCGGCCACGTACAGCGTGGCGGCACACCCGAGCCCGGCGACCGGGTGACGGCCTCGGTCTTCGGCGTCTATGCCGTCGACCTGATCGCCGCCGGCCGCTTCGACCGCATGGTCGCCTGGCAGAACCGGCGCGTCGTCGACGTGCCGATCGCCGAGGCCATCGCCCACTACCAGGCGGTCGATCCGGGCGGGCCGCTCGTGATCACCGCCCGCGGCCTCGGCATCTGCTTCGGCGACTGAGGCCCCGCGAGTTGGCGGACCGGATTCCCATACCGGAGGAGTCGCCGTCCGACCGCTTCTGGGCCTTCTCGCTTGCTCTCTACGGCAAGCCCGGCGTGGCGCCGGCGCTGCTCGACCTGCAGGACCGGCTCGGCCCCGACGTCAATATCCTGCTGTTCTGCTGCTGGGCGGGTAAGGAGGGAAGGGCGCTGTCGCCCGCCGACATCGCGGCCGTCGAGGCCGTCACGCAGCCCTGGCAGGCCGAGATCGTCCGGCCCTTGCGGGCGCTGCGCCGGCGTCTGAAATCCGGTTTTAGAGAGCTGCCGGCCGAGCCCGTCGCGGCTTTCCGCAAGCGCATCGCCGATCTCGAGATCGAGGGCGAGCGGATCGCCCAGGCGGCCATGGCTCCCCTGCTGCCGCCCGGAGCGCCAGACCAACGTGGCGCTTCCCTGGTGAGCGTGAATCTCCGGGCCTACTTCGGTCACGCCCAGCTGCCGATCGGCCCCTCGGAAACGGCCGCTTTGACGACCATCCTGCGCGCCTGCTGTCCCGAGGCAGACCCGACCGTGTTCGGATCGGGCGCCTGAAGTTCGCCCTCAGGCGAAGTCGGCCAGGACGTCGTTCGCAGCCCGGATGCCGCTGTTGGCGCCGCCTTCCATGAACCCCTGGGTGTCGTAGAAAGAGTCTGTGTGCTCGCCGGCGAAATAGAGGTTCCCGACTGGCGTCGCCTCGTTGCCGGCGATGGTCGTGAAGTAGCCCGGCTGGTTGCAGGTATAGCTGCCCTTGATCAGCGGGTCCGACGGCCAATGCTGCAAATGCGCGAGATACTTGCCGTTGACCACCGCGGCAGCGGCAAGCGCGCCTGGCAGCACCTTGTCTAGGTCGGTCAACCAGAGCTGGGCCTCGTGCTGGACATTGTTAGGGTCCAAGTGAGCGCCGCGGTTGCCGCCCGAATAGTCGACGATGACGGCGTGGTCGGCGCTGGCCTTGATCGGGTTCACTTCCCAGGTCAGCTGGTGGTTGGGCAGGTCCGACCATGTCTCGGCGTCGCTGCTGTCGTTGAACCAGAAGCGGCCGTTGAACCCGACATTCATCTTCGCGTTGGTGCCGAGCCTAAAGTTGTTGATGGCGTAGAGCTTGGCGGGCGGAAGCCCCAGGCTCGGATCGAGCTGCGCCTCGCGCAGGATCGTGAAAGGCAGGGCGAACACCACCGCCTCGTGGCTGCGCGTGAAGGTCTGGCCGTTGCGATCGAAGGTCAACTGCACGCGGCCGCCGGCGGTCTTGCGGGCGGCCATCAGCCGCGCCTCCAGTTCGACCGGGCCGGTCAGCCGCGCTGCGATGCTGCGCGGGATCTGCTGGTTGCCGCCGATGACGTGGAAGCGCTCGTCGCTGAACACGCCGAAGGGCGTGAATTTCGAGCGTTTGTCGATGTGGATGAAGAACAGGAAGGCCAGGCAGCTGAGTTCGGAGATCTCGCAGCCATATTCGGTCGTATAGGCGACATCGACGGTCTTGGAGATGATATCGCCGGCGCCGCGCGTGCGTAGGTAGTCGCGCAGGCTGGTGAAATCGAGCTGGCGGTCGAAGTCGGTGAAGTTGTTGACGTCGACGGCGTTCGACAGCCGCGACAGATCCGGCCGCATATTATCGACGAGGGCGCGGAACTCGTCGACTACGACCGACTCGGGCACCCGCGCGCCATTGAAGTAGAAGGTGTCGCCGCCTGGCAGCCAGGCCTTCTTCACGTCCTCAAGCGCTAGTTTGAATTCCTGGGCATAGGACTTGATGGTGAGATGCGTCGTGTCGATGAACTCGCCGCCGCGCTCGACCACCTGGCCCGGGAAGATGACCGGACCGGGAAATGTATCGCCCATCGACCACATGCGGCCGCCCAGCCGGTCGCGCGCCTCGTAGATCGTCGCGTTCACGCCGGCGATGCGCAGGGTATCGGCACAGGTGAGCCCCGCGATGCCGCCGCCGACGATGGCTACATCCACGTTCGCCTGTTTCACGGCCAAGGCGCGGCGAAGCGGGGTGGCTCCTGCGATGGCACCGGCAGCGGCAGTCGTAGCCTTGCCGAGGCGGGCGAGGAATTCGCGCCGGCTGGACCGGAGCCGGTGCGCCGCGGCCAAGCGTTCGATGCCCTCGCCCGTGGAACAGCCCTTTCTTTCGCAGAACAGTCCGATGCGGATCGCGCGGGCCAGTTGCTGAAAGGTGCGGCTGCGGCTCATGACGGCCTCCCCATGCAGAGAGAATAATCTTCGCCGCAATAGGCCCAATCGGCAATGGGACTATCGACCTGCCGCTAGCGATCGCCTGTGGCTCGGACAGCCTTCGCCTTGCGGCCTGGCGACTCGCCCCAGCGGCGCACCAGGTCCGTCTCAATGCCGAAGAGGTCGAGCACGCGCCCGATGCTGTGATTGACCATGTCGGCGATGGAGGCGGGCTTGGCGTAGAAGGCCGGCACGGGCGGGGCGATGATTGCCCCCATTTCCGAGAGCGCAACCAGATTGCGCAGGTGTCCGGTATGCAGCGGCGTCTCCCGGAGCATCAGGACGAGCCGTCGCCGTTCCTTCAGCACGACGTCGGCGGCCCGCGTCAGCAGAGTCGACGTAACGCCCGTGGCAATTTCGGCCATGCTGCGGACCGAGCATGGCGCGACGATCATGCCCATGGTCTGGAACGAGCCGCTGGCGATGGGCGCCCCCACGTCGGCCACCGCATGGACCACGTCGGCCAGCGCGCGGACCTCCTTGACGGTCCGGTCCGTTTCGTAGGCGAGCGTCATCTCGGCGGCCCGCGACATCACCAGGTGAGTCTCGATCGGCAGCTCCTTCAGGACCTCCAGAAGGCGCACGCCGTAGATCGCGCCGGAGGCCCCGCTGATGCCGATAATGATTCGCTTTTTCAATGACATGGCAGGGGCCTGGCCGGTCGCGTCAGGGGCGGGGAAAGATGCTCGTTTACAACGCTTGATGGCTGGGATTAGCATCCCCAGGTGTAATTTTTCGGACACAGATCGGAGGCTCGGGCATGTCCCTGACAGAGCACGTGGAAGCACTGAGGGCTAAACACGCTGAACTGGAACATCTGATTGACGAAGAAGAGCACCGACCCCATCCCGACGACATCGTGATCACGGAACTTAAGCGGCAAAAGCTTCGTATCAAAGATCAAATCGCCACCCTGGCGCGGCAATAGCCGCGCGGCACGGGCGCCAAGCGCCGGGGGCGGCGAGGGCCGCCTCCGGCATGACGAGTTTCATTCGGACCTCCCGCCTCAGACGGGAGCGAAGCACATCATTCATTAGGGCATTCATCGGCCCCGCGGACCATCGCGGGGCCTCTCTCGTTTTCGGGCGATCGCGATGCAACGAGCGGGCGCCGTGCCGGCCGAATCTGCAGCGGCCGCCTCGTCCTGGGACGACGCCACCGATGTGGTCGTCGTCGGGTCGGGTGCGGCCGGTCTCTGCGCCGCGCTGACGGCGGCAGCCGGCGGGGCGCGGGTAATCGTGGTCGAGAAATCGCCGCTGCTCGGCGGCACCTCCGCGATGTCCGGCGCCGGCACGTGGGTGCCGGCGAACCATCACATGCTGGCCGCCGGCATCGCCGATTCGAAGGACGCGGCGCTGACCTATCTGCGGGCGACGGCGCCGCCGGGTTGGCAGCAGGAGGAAGATGCGCTCTGGGCGGCCTTCGTGGAGGAGGCGCCGTCCATGCTGGCGTTCCTCGAGGCGCAGACGCCGCTGCGGTTCGAGCTGGTCCATCACCCCGACCTCTATGTCGAGGTGCCCGGCGGCAAGCTGAGCGGCCGCATGATCTCGCCGAAGGTGCTGAGCCGCGGTCTTGCCGGTCCCTGGCGCCGGCGGATTCGCGGCTCGACGCTGCCCCAGATCTTCACCTACCGCGAACTGGTCGTCGGCACGGTCTTCACGCAGCCGATCCGCACCGCCCTGCGCATGGCGCCGACGCTGCTGCATCGCCTGCTGACGGCCGGCGTCGGCATGGGCAATGCGCTCATCGTCGGCCTCCTCAGGGGGTGCCTCGATCACGGCTGCGCGATCCTCGCCGAGACTCCGGTCCGGCATCTGCTGACTGAGGGGACGGATGCCGTCCCGGACCGCGTAATCGGGGTCGAAGTCGAGTCGGCCGGCCGGCGCCGGCGGATCCGCGCGGCCAGGGGCGTCGTGCTGGCAAGTGGGGGCTTCGAATGGGACGCGGCCCTGCTGGCCCGGCATTTCCCGGGCGAAGTCGGGCTCATCGGCAGCCCGCGCACCAACACCGGCGACGGCCAGCGCTTGGCCGCGGCCGTCGGGGCGCAACTGGCGCGCATGGACCAGGCCAACATCTACCCGGTCCTGCCCACGACCTATGAAGGCCGGCGGCATGCCCTGCCGCTGACTGTCCTCTACCATCCGCACTGCATCCTGGTGAATCGCCGGGGCCGGCGCTTCGTCAACGAGGGGAGCCCGAATGTGGGCGCCATTCTCGACGAACGCGATCCGGCGACGGGCCTTCCCGCGCACCTGCCGGCCTGGCAGATCTTCGATGCCCGGTATGCTCGGCACAACCGGCTCATCATGCGCTATGGCCGGCGCGATCCCGACTGGCTCCGGTGGGCCGGCAGCCTCGCCGATCTCGCTCGCCGCATCGATCTCGATCCGGCCGCGCTCGCCGAGACCGTCGCGCGGTTCAACGGATTCGTCGGCGACGGCGTCGACGCCGATTTCCATCGCGGCGAGACGGCATGGGAAAAGTTCCACACCGGCGACCCGGGCCGGCCGCACGGCAACGGCGCCCTCGGCACGATCGACGTCCCACCCTTCTATGCGGCGCCCTACCGGCGGGCGATTCTCGGCACCAAGGGCGGCGCGCGCACGAACGCCCAGGGCCAGGTGCTG